>CAZKZU010000031.1:0-20843 GCA_964557345.1 uncultured Methanosarcinales archaeon | reverse complement strand
AGAAATTATTTCTCAAACTCCCACAAGAACTGAAATTGAATGTTTTATTAGTGAAGATAATTTGGATTTAGAAAAAATAGAGTGGCGAATATATTTCTTGCTCAAAGAAATGGTTCAACAATTACTAGATGCAACCAAAGGAGATTTTCATAAATATCATGAAATTGTATACGACCATCATGATAATATTGCAAAATTTATCAATTATTACCTAAGAAATTTAAACAATTCGGTAAAAACAGAGGATGAAAAGAAAATGCTTTATTCTTATTATTGCCTTCTAGACACTTTAGTTGATAAAATAAGACACTTAAGTGAAAAAATTGATGAATTTGGTTGTACTGAAAAAACAAAAAGTTATATTACAAGCATATTTACATTATTTGAAAGTTTATTCAATGCAGTTTTAAGTAAAAAAGAAATGCCTCATAAATTGATTGACGAAAGGTATGCATTAAAGAAGAAGATAGATAAAGAAAAATTTACTATTTCAGAATATAGAGTTATTGCTGAAATCTATTTCTTTTTGGATACATTCAATGAAGCTTTTGATTGCATAATTATTAAAAATATAACTCATAAGGAATTTATATGAAAGCATTAACAAATATATCCATACACAAAAGATTAATTATTTTCGATGTAGATGGAGTTCTAGAGGATGAGCGAATCATTGGTGTGAAACGATCTGAAGCTGTAATTAAAGAAGTAGCCCGCAAGAATAAATTGTCGATTGAAGAGGCAAAACAATTGTATTGTAATACAAAACAAAAATTAGTTAAAGCTAATAAAACTGCATCAGTTGATATTTCTATAGACTTAGGATTTACTCGAAAAGATCATTTTAGAATTTTAGATTCTGTAAATCCAAAAGGTATAATTAAGCAAAATCCCAATTGTGAATTAATGTTAAAATCTATTTGTAATAGTCCTAATAATAATAATACTATACTGGTTGCATATTCTAATTCTTCAAGAGCATCAACAGAAAAAGCATTAAAAGTTTTAAAGATTGATAAGTATATAAATAAGCTTTATAGTTCTGAAGATTTTAAAGAATCTAAACCTTCTATTAATAATCTTAAGGCAATTCTAAAAGAAAGCGGAGTTAGTGCTAAAGATAGTATTTACGTCGGAAACTCTTATGAAAAAGATATAATTCCTGCACATACTGTTGGAATAAAAACAATTTTATATGATCAATTCAAAGAATTCAAGAAATATGTAGAAGTAGATTATTTGATTACTGATTTAGTGGAGATTATTGAAATCACAAAGTACCTTGGTAGAATCAAAAATTAATTTAATTAAAATATCTTTCTTAGTACCAAACTATTTATTTTTCTCAAGTGTAAATGCATTCCAAGTATGATCAATAACATTAGTTCCTCTAAGTAGATTTACAAATAGGTGGTAACTCGGATCTGTTTTAAAAGGATAATTAATACTGATTTGAGTGTTGGTTGATTTTGACGAATGGACCTGTCTAGACCCAATTTTGTCGAAATCAATTTCATAAATACTCCACTCTATAAAATAATTTTCTGGTAAGGAAGTTAATTTTTCTAAAGAAACCCCGTATACAGGAGTTTTTCCTTCCTGAGACAATTTATCAAGGAGAGATTTTCTAAAAAAACTCGATTTAAGGAATTCTAAATAAGTTTCTTGTCTCGGCATAGGAAGATTCGTAGAAGGAGCAAATGTATAATCTAGAAAGGAGCAATTAGGCTTTACTGAAACTGTTCCATGAGGAGTAACTATTGGAGCATACACAGACACACTATACGAAAAAGAATTTGAATTTAGTAAATATGAATCATAGTTTTGTTCGAGCAATAATGTTGAAGAAATATCAGGTAAACCGTGAATTTCTAAATCATTAAAATACAACCGATCGCTATCTGATTTATTTTTTAATTTAAAACTAAGATCTCCGTGTTTTGAGCTAATTATAAAAGGTAAATTTTGAAAATGATCATAATTGTTAAAAGTTGGAACACAAGAATATTCAGGTTCATTTAAGTGTATGATAAAAGTTTTAATTCCGAAAGACTCAGGTTTAGATTTATCTCTTACACTAAGCTCTAAACTATTTCCCCAAGTATGATTAACAACACTAGGATAAATCCATAAATTTGTTTGATTAAAATCAATTAAACCTACACTGGGCTTAGGAGTGTAGAACATGGGTCCACTTTCATTTAATCCTTTTAGACTAGCGTCTAAAAAAGGCCTTATTTTTTCTCCAGTAAATATGGAAGACGTGTATCTACTATAATCTATATAAGAACCTATAGTTAAAACGCCAAGACAGACTCCTGCAATTGTAGCGAAAGAAGTTTTTCTAATAGAGTCAAGAAGAGTCGCTTTTTTATTTTGTCTTTCAGATTTTATTATATTGTGTGCTGCATATTCAACCTCTCTAAACGAAGAAAATCTTTTTTTAGGATTATATGAGATCATTTTTGAGATAACTTTTCTAAAGTATCTTGGTAGAGTAGCTAAATCTTTGGAGTTACGTTCAAATGATTTTTCATCACATAATATTTCCAAAGATTTGTATCTATTTTCAAGATTAGCATTATTTGGATCAACATGGACTTTTTTAAATATTAAATATCTTATTGCTTGACCTAAGCTAAAAATATCTGATTGAACTTCAGTTTGAGGTGTTTTATTATGTTGAGAACCGTTGATTCTTTCTGGCGAAGAAAAGAAATCGCTTCCATTATATTTTTCTTCAGATGATAAATCTTTAGACATATTCATATCTAAAATGTATCCTTCTGATTGAAGAGGATTTTCTGTATTATAATCAATCTTTAAATTCGCAGGCTTTATATCATTATGAGTTATGTTTTGTGATTCAAAAATACTTAGAGTCTTTGCAAAATCATATAATAGTGATGTCGCAAACTCAACTTTTCTTTCAAACGGAAGATTTTGATAGGCAGGATCTTCTACAATTTGAGAAATTGTTTTTCCGGGCGCGTAATCTTCTAGTATTATGTTGATGGGTTGGCCCTTTTTGTTAAAAGTGAGGATTTCTCCAATAGGAACTCTAGGATGCCTCAGTTTTTTTTGTTTTATAAGAGCATTTTTATCTAAAGTATTGGCTGAAATATTTTGAATTCCTTCAAATATTCTCTTTTTTGATTTAGCAATTTCTTCTGGCTGAGGAATTTTAACGACATATTTAAGAGAAGTATCGCTTGAACCTGGAATTTTTTCTTCAGCTAAATATACTATTTTATGGGTTCCAGATTCAGGCCAACCTTCTTTTTCTAAAAGTGTAATTCCTCTAGTTTTGAGAACTTCTGATAATTCTTCCTTCGTTATTAATTGTTCTAGGCTCATTTCGCATACTCCTTAAACATTTTATTAATTTTATTATATTGATAATGTTTAGCTGTCAAACAAGCGATAGTAAGCTCTCTTAATTTTTCGTCAGCAATTTCACTATCGACTTGTTTTAAATGCTCTTTTAGCAATTCTCCAGTTTCGTCAGAATATACTTTAGTTCTATAATCTTCAATCTCTTCAGCAACATCGCTAAATGTTCTTGTCATACTTTCAGATTGTTCGAATATGTGTTTTCCTGTCGCCATATAATACATGACTTGTCCAAGCGATACTAAATCGTTTGCAATTTTTCCTTTTACTGATCCAAATCTTCTATTATCTTTTGAAAGAGCACTCTTATCTGTGGTTGCGATTCCTAAATCAACAATTACTGCTCTATCATTTTCCTCATCAATCATAATATTTGCAGGTCTAATATCTCGGTGATAAAATACTCTTGCAGTTCTCATTTCAATAAGTCCATTCATAATTCCTGCAGAATACTTATATATTTTAATAGGCTCAAGATTTCCTTTTTGTACTATCGCTTGTTCTAGAGAATTTCCCTTAATATATTCCATAGGTATAAACATTTTGCCATTTAATCTTATTTCTCTTATGTCATCTTCTTTATTACTTGTGATATTTTCTAATTCTGAATTTAATAAGCATTTGAACACATTCTTGGGTAGTTTATTTTTACCATTGATTATTTTTTTCGCTATATTATATTCGGCCCCTATTGCTAAGGCAAATTTAAGCGCAATTTTAGTTTCATTATCAAAAACAATTACTGCTTCTGATCCAGTGCTTAAATAGGTAATATTAGTATTTCGATATTTGTGCATATAATTTGCAGCAATTGTATATAATACTGATGTATAATTTTGTTTTGATTTTTCGGAATTAATTAAACTTGACGGTACTCCTAATAGAATTAAGTTATACGTCATCCAATAAAGATAAGGTTCTGAGAAATCTTGACCTTCATAAAATATTCTGCTATATTCTCTAATTTCTTCTAATGGCAATTTATTCTTGATAAACTTAATTACATATTCTATATTGAAAAAATGAGTTTTTTTATATTTTTTCGGTTTTTCTTTCATATTATGACATTTGTCTGAGTAATTAAATGCAATTTCAGGAGTTATATTTTGTTCAAGTAGCATTTTAATTCCTTTGCCACTATATGCCGTTATATATTCATATTTTCTTTTTCGAGAATCTCTTATACATAGATGATCAAATTTTTCAACATATGGATTAGCAACATGAGGCGTAATTTTGTTGTTTACTAATTCAACAATATCTTCCGCAAGAAGTAAACGCGCATAACTATTTGCAATAGAAGGAATTATATTTTGAGCTTTTAAGATAGTTCTCTCTTTACTAGTAAATCGTTTCGCGTAAGCTTTTTCAACTATTTTATCAAGGCTCATATCAAATACTCCTTAAACATTTTATTAATTTTATTATACTGATAATGTTCAGACGTCAAACATGCTTTAGTAAGTTTTCGTAATGTGTCATCCCTAATATCGTTATCAACTTGTTTTAAATGTGTTTTTAATAATTCTCCAGTTTCATCCGAATAGACTTTTGTTCTATAATCATTAATCTCTTCTGCAACATCACTAAATGTTTTAGTCATACTTTCTGATTTATTGAAAAGGTGTTTTCCAGTAGCCATATAATACATAATTTGTCCTAAAGAAACAAGATCATTTGCAACTTTTCCTTTTGTGAATCCAAACCTTCTATTATCTTTTGACAATGCATATTTATTTGTAGTGGCAATCTCTAAGTCAATTATTATTGCTCGATCTCTTTCAAAATCGATCATTATATTTGCAGGTCTTATATCTCGATGATAAAATACTCTTGCTCTTCTCATTTCTATAAGTCCTTCGCAGATTTGTGCAGAATATTCTAAAGCTTTATTTTTTGGTATTTTGTAATTTTTAATTATATCCTCAAGACTCTTTCCTATGATCAATTCTGTTGATATAGGCTCTTTTTTATAACCTGCATTTTCACATTCATCGTTGTCTATAGGTTTTATAATATATTTTTGTAATCCTTTATGATATTTATCAATTATGTTCATAATCCTTATTTCATTTGCTGGGTCATAACTTTTGCACTTACAAATCATTTTTTCAGATTCATTTATTACCATAAGTGAGTGTGTGATCCCCATACTTTCTTTTTTTAAACTTTCTTCCGGTGTTTGTTTTCTTATTTCAAATGTATTTTTCATTCGAATATCCAGTTTAAGTTCAGGGAATTTCCTCAAAACTTCTTTTTTAAATTCATCACTATTTCGATCAAGAATTTCTTGTATGTCTTTTTCTAATTCTATTCTTCCTGGAGTCTTTAGTTTAGTCATAAAGCACAGTTGTTACTAATCAGGAGTAACCTCTATATAAATCTTCCGCCATTTTGGCCAGATCATTTATAAAGGAACAGTTATTTCAATATAGGATGAAACTCTACCTAATTCGTCATGGTCAGACCGATTGGAACCAAGAAATGCGCTGGCAAGGTTGGGTTGACAAATCTTTAAATGAAAAAGGACTGCAAGAAGCTGAAAAATTAGCTAATAGATTAAAAGAAAAAAATATAGGTGTTATTTACACAAGTCCCTTAAAACGAGCATTTCAAACGGCCTCTGAAATTAGAAAATTTCATCCTAATGCAGAATTTATTCAAGACTCTTTGTTAAAAGAAATTAATTTTGGAATCTTTGAAGGTCATACAATTGAAGAAATCAAGGAAAAATTTCCACAAGAATGGGCTGCAAGAGAAAATGATAAATTTAATTTTAAAGCTCCAAATGGGGAAAGTATGAATGAATTAGATTCTAGAGCAAAAGAATTCATTAAAAAAATATTAGCAGAAAAAAGAGATCTTGCAGTTATAACTCATGGAATGTTCCTTAGACAGATTTTAGTAAATCTATTAAACAAAGATTACGAAGAAATACGTAAACTTTTCTTTCACAATACCTCTCTTTCCGTATTCGAAATAGATGGAAATACTGTAAGAATTTAATTATTGAATTGCGTAAAGCATTTAGATCAATAAATCTGATAAATATTAACTTATTAATTTTTATTCTAAATAATACCCAGAATCAACTTTTGCCAATTTAACCGCTTCTTTAAGAGTTTCTTCGCTAGATGAATATATCATAAAAATAATTTCTCCTTTATTAACAAAATCGCTTTTATGTTTATACAAATAAAGTCCTGCTTTCTTATCAGTAGGTGCTCCTGCAAAAAGTGCAATTTTTGAAATGGTTTTATTATCAATATGTTTTATTTGTCCAGGTTTTCCTGCTTTTATTCCACAAGAATATTTGCCTATTTCAATATCTTCCGCAGCAATTCTTTTTCCTCCTTGAGCTTCAACTATTTCTAAGAATTTTTCTAATGCTTTACCATTATCAATTAGAGTTTTAGCAAGATTTTTTCCTTTTCCTTTCTTGGATTTTCCAACAAGTTCAAGTAATTCTCCTGCAATCATTATTCCTTTCTCTAAAAGTTGTTTTGAACCTTTAGGATCATTTGCTAAAGTCCAAATAAGATCTCTTGCTTCCAGAGCAGGACCAATTCCATTACCAATTGGTTCAGACCCGTCAGTAATTATAGCTCTTGTTTTAAGTTTAATTCGTGAAGATATTTTCTCAAATTTTTCTTTAAGCATATTCGCTCGTTTTCTATCTTCAACTTTTGATCCTTTTCCAAATGGAATATCGATTAGACAATGTGTTGCACTAACTACTTTTTTCTTAGACAAAATTGATGCAATCATTTGTCCTATTGGATCTAGACTAATAGGATGTTCTATTTTAATTATTTTATTATCTGCAGGAGCTAAATCCATTGATCCTCCCCAAACAATACATGCATTTGTTTTATTTACAATATCTTCAATTTCATGTGCTGAAAAAGAAACATTACAAAGAACTTCCATTGTGTCTGCAGTTCCTGCCGGACTAGTTATTGACCTTGAACTACTTTTTGGTATTTTAACGCCAGCTGCAGCAATAATTGGCACAACAAAAGCAGTTGACCTATTTCCAGCAACTCCTCCAATACAATGTTTATCTGCAATAATTTTATCTTTAAACTGAAGTTTATGTCCTGTATCAATCATTGCATTAGTTAGATTAACTATTTCATCCTCATCAAGCTCATGCATGTAACATGCAGAAACAAAATATGTAATTTCAATGTCTGATAAATTACCGCTTACAATATCGCTGATTATGTGATAATATTCGTGCTTAGTTAATTTTTCTCCTTTAAGTTTTCGTTTGATTATAGAAATAGATTCTGGTTTAGGAGCAACGTCCACATCAACTATTGTTCCATCAACTAATCCTAAGCTTTTTGCTTCTGCAAAAACTCCAATTTGTCCTTTAGAAATAAATCCATTAATTGCGACATCTACAATGGCGTAAATTTTATTATCAATCTTAACTCTATCTCCATGATAAATCCCAAGAATATTTGCATCATATTCAGTAAATACTGCAACTACTGTATTCCCTGTCGAAATTGCTAATTCTTTTATTTCAAATTTCATTTATCCTCTTTTTTTAATTTTCAAGTGTATTATTTATTATAAAGTTAAACTTATTGATTGCCGTTTAGTCATCGTTATATGTATTAATTAATGTTATATAATATGCAATAGTTCCTCCACAAAGGAAAATACCTAGGAAAATAAAGCTTAACCATCTTATGTCTTGAAATGGAATTGCTATTAGATTTATTAAAACAAGATAAATTGCAAAAAATATAGTTGTTCTAAGATTAGTTATCTTAAATGAATTTTTTATACTTTCAAATACAGAAACTTTCCAATTGATTGCTTGTGCATGTTGACTCAATAACCCGTGTGCAAAAAATAAGACAATTAAAACTTTTAATGCGCTAAGAAAGTTTTCAAATAGATTAGATTTAGATGTAAGAAAAACTGCAGCTATAATGAAACGAATAAATAATAATCCGAATAAAATCATAGCCCAGGAAAGAGATTGTTTCAAAAAATCTTTAAAAAAATCAACAGTTTTTTTAGTAGTTTTACTTAAAAGAAACCAAATTGTTCCTTGAAAAAAAGTATATACTAATGCTAAAGCTAAAAACCACAATATTGCATAAACCAAAAGTAAAAATAAATTAAGATAAGGTAAATTTAATGTTGCAGCAGATATTACTTGACTGTACATTTGATTTCCAGATTGTTGTAGAAATGATATAAAACCTAACTGATACGTCCAAATTAATACTGCAAGTCCTACAAAAAAGAATACTGCCTGAAAAATGAATAGCAAGATGTTTTCTTTAATATAACTAAAAAGTCTTCTAAAATCATTTTTTATAATTTTTAATGTGCTCATTTTGTTTATTATTTATTTTGTTATATTGCTCTTATTGTTTCTAACGTTTATTGTATTAGTATTGTTTTTAAGTTTTATCATATAATATATCGCAACTACTTTCAAATGGTAGGTTTAAAAAGCAAACAATTTTAACTAATTGGATAATGATAGCTATTGTGAAATCTGCAAATCAATCAAGTTTGAAAAAAAGTAAGTTAAAATCAAGCAAGATTATGCTATTAGACTATCTCTCTATATTTTCAACATTCTTTATAGTACTTTTTTCCTCTTTTCTACTAAGTTTCATAATTTCTTTTTTCTTTAGACATTCTCCTTCCTTATCTACATATAATACAAAGATATATTTTTATTTAATCTCTCCCTTCCATATAAACCTGGACTTTTTAACAATCTTAGAAAAATCTCATATGGGTGATGTAAAACTGATTCTAGTTCTTCTTTTCTTTATATTTCTCCCAGTCCTTATTTTTTCTATTTGGTATTTTAAAAAAAATCCCTATAAACTCAAACCTTTTTTAAGAATGTCTTCTCTTATTGCATTATCGATTGAATCCATTTTAGCCATAACTATCTTATCATTAGGATTTGATAGATTTTGGACGCTGTTTCATCATATATTATTTCCAGGAGGAAATTGGCAGTTTCCATTAGACAGCACTCTTATAATTTTATATTCTTCAGACTTCTTTATTAGTTTCATATTGTTATTTGCTGGAATATACTTAATTCTTAATCTTTTTTTGTTTATATATTTTAGAAAGAATACTTCTAATTATATTAAGACTTGATATCTATTCCTTCAGGGAAGTAATTGTTTTTATATTCTTCAAATAATAGAAGTAATTTATACTCCTCAAGAGATTCTCCTAAATAATTTCTTATATCTAATACTATTCTTCTTAGTTCATCCATATCTTTAGATAGAATTGTTATGCTAAAATTCCAATCTCCAATGCATTTCTTTATATACTGAGTTGACTTAATTGAATTCAAAAATTCTATAAATAAGTCGTACTTTTTATCGTCAATGTCTTTAATAGAAATTAAAAGTTTATATCTATTTAATCCTAAAAAAGTTTCATTCATGACAACTCTATATCCAAGAATAATGTTATTATTAGTCATTTTTTTAATTCTGTAAATAATTGTGTCAGTATTGATTCCTGTATTTTTAGAGATATCAATTACGTTTATTTTTGCATTTTTTGATAACTCCCGAAGAATTTTGATATCTTTATCGTCAATATCTGCTAAATTAGATTTATTTTTTGTTTGTGCTTGAATAAGTGGCTCATTGATATTATTTCCGATGCATTTCAAAGGATAAGCGTGTTCAACAATAACTCTGCTCGAATTAATTTTTTCAATATTATTACGTAGCTTATTGCTAATATCTCTTATTAGTTTTTCGAAATCTAATATGTCCTTTGTATAAAATTCCGCTAAAATATCCCATTTTCCAAGAGCTGATCTAACCCAAAGTGCCATTGGATTTTTCGCCAAATATTCTGCAATCTCTTTTTCTTTTTTTTCATCAATATTTTTCAATTGTATAAAAACTTCATATCTGTGAAATCCGAGTCTTTCCGTATTAATGATTGTTATAACTCGTCGAATACTTCCTTTAGTCAACAAATTTTTAATTTTATAGACTGCAAGATCTTTACTTATTCCGACTTTTTTGGCTATTTTAGTAGACGACTGTCTGGCATTTTTGCTTAGTTCCACGATTATTTTCTTGTCTTTGATATTTAGTTCTGCCATAAGCTTAAATTTACTCAAAAGCTTATTATATATATAAACTTTACGTTTTCGCGTAATATTTATACTAACAAGTTTAATTAATATTGGAACTATATGTGTATCTACTACTTAAACACGAAAAAAGTGAATTACAAGTGCTTTCAAGAAAAAAGAGGAAAATGAAATGATAACTGAAAAAATTGAATTAAGTAAATTGGAAAAAATTGCTACAGAAGCAAAATTCATCGGAGAAATCCCTATAATTTATAGTGTTGCATGTAACATGATGACTGGGACTTTGGCGTCTGCAGGATTGGGTTATGTGGCAAGCGAAATCGGTGAAGATTACGGCATGGAAAAATTACCTAGAGTTGTGCTTGGTATAGGAGTATATTTAGGAACTGCGCTTTGGAGTTGGCATTATTTTAAAAGCGAAGATTCAATATCAGAAGTTCCTACTTTAAAGGGCGCCAAAATTAAACCAGAACAGAAATCCCAGTTAAAACAAACTTTAAAGTGTATTGGCCAAATTGCAAAAACTGCTTCGATTTGGACTATATTTTTAGCTGGTACTATTGGAGCAAGTGTGTATTCCTCTCCTATAAGAACTGAGGTCACTAAAAGTGCTTGCACAATACTTGGCACAGCAAAAGGTGATTATTCAAGTGAAGGAATAGAATATGTTCAATATTTAACCCCTAGTGGTGAAACAGGTATTGCACAAGTTCCGTATATGGGTGTAACGAAAGTTGTTCCTCACGGAGCATATGCACAACCAGGTTTGCCTGCTGAATTAACAAGAGGTCAAATCAGTTTGGAAACTGAAATTTATCGAGGATTTAGTCCAGGAAAAGAGAGGAAAGGCACTACAAAAGCAATACTTTGTGTGATTGAATCCGGTGGGAAGTGAATAAAATGAAAACGCTAGAAACTATAATGGGGATTATTAAAAGTGGATTCGTTTTACCAAAAACAACAACAACCACTAAAAAAATAGTTCCAAAAATTATAGAGCGGGTTGGATACACTCAACACGGAGGAACTATTACAACTCAGGAAGCGGGTGATTTTCCAAATGGCCCAGTTTGGTATTCATATTCTGGATGGAGAGACTATACTAGTCCATCAGGAGTTTATTTATTTACCGAGAAATTACCTGTTTATGAAAGAACAAATGTTGGTTGGGGATATACTAATTCATTGGGCTGGTACATAAATAAAGAAAGATCGATTCCTGCAAAAAAAGAAATTGAAATTACTGAAAAAGAAGTGTCAGGTAAATTATGTTGGATTCCATACAGTTTTACAAAATCAGAATTTGAAATTTCGAGTACGGATATAGTCTATTCTGGACATCCCGGAAATACATATAGACGATCAAGAGAAATTCCAGGAAGAATTGATTAATTTTTGATTTGTTTAATTTTTATAATTATTATAACTATAATTATTATAACAATAATTATTATAACTATTATTGTTTTAATATACTTTATTATTTATTTTAAGTTTAATATTAAATTATTTGTTAACAAACTCGGAGGAAATAAAATGAATACTGATCTCGATTGCCTTGCAAAACACAGAGTTATACTTTTGGTAGACGACGATTCCAAATTAATGTATGATTATCATAATTGGATTTCGAGATTATCTTTTGTTTATAGTAGATTGTATTGCGATAGTCGTACTCGGCTTTATGACAGATTAGTTTATGCTATAACTGATTTAGATCCAGTTTTAGATAGTATAGGCAGTAGCATTCCGAGCGCAAATTTAGACTTAGTTATAACTGATTTTGATCTTATAACTTCAAATGGAAATGATGTTGCAAAAATAGTTAGAGCTAAATTTCCAAATACAAAAATTATTGGAAATACTGGTGGGGATAAAACAAGGTTTGACAAAAGTTTAGTGGATTTTGCTGTAGATAAAATTACTGATGTAAATACTTTTTATGATGTTATCGATAAAAATACAAGACTAAAATTAGACTCAGGTGTTGATATATTTAGTCGAGCTATGAAATGATTTTGATGTAATTTAATATTTTGGAATATTTTTATATTTTATTACTATTATAATATTTGTTTTCTTTTGTATATTTAATTTAATAAAGTTTATTAATAGCTTTAAATTATTCAGCTCTATGAAACTATATATTGTACGTCATGGTGAATCAAAAGCAAATATTCAAAATATCATTTACTGCGGTACAAGTGAGTTTTCATTGAGTGAGAAAGGCAAATCGCAAGCTGAAAAATTAGGCCAATTCTTAAAGGACAGTTCCGTTGACACAATATACAGTTCTCCTCAAGGAAGGGCATTAAATACTGCAAAAATAATTGCCAAAACCATTCCTTACACAAAAAGAATTTATACTAATTCTCGTTTAAAGGAAGTTAATTTCGGTGTTTTTGAAGGAATGACTGCAGATCAAGTTAAACAAAATTTTGCAGATATCTATGAGACAAGAAAAAAAGATAAATATAATTACATTTTGCCTGAGGGTGAAAGCTATAAACAAGCTTATGAGCGAGTTTCTAGTTTTTTAAAAGAATTAATTGATCAGAATATGCATAAAGATGAGACTATTCTAATAGTCTCGCACGGCACTTTAATCAAATTAATGCTTTTATTTTTATCAAAAAGAACTCTTGAAGAAATTGAGCAAAATTATTTTAATAATACTTCTTTTTTCGAATACGAAATAAACAAAGCTGGCGAAATTAAAGAACTAGTTTTTAACTCTTCAGAACATTTAAATTAATTGTATTTTAATAATTTAGAAAATATTTATGTTTAACTTATTGTTCTTAAAAAGGTTTTTTTCCGCCAATACAATAACTGCACATAGATTCTCTTGGAGTTCCATATTTTTTTTCAAACATATCAAACATTCCATTAGTTGATAAGAAATGCATTTTTACAGGAATACCTGCTCTTTCAGTGAACCATTCATTGATTTCTTCATCAGTTCTATTTCTATGTCCGTCACTAGTTCTTACAATGAATTTGTCATCTGGAGGCATATCTACGCCATAAAAGCAACCTCGTTTCTCACAATCATTTTCTCCAATGATTCCAATTTTAGGTGTATAGCTAAACAGTTCTACTTCTCGAACCCCATATGGAATCAACATTTTAATTGCTCTAAGGCCATTAGTTCCTCTAATAAAACTGTCATCAACAATCCCTATTTTTGCCCCTTTAATTTTATCAATTAGTGAATCATTGACATGAAGATTATTTGCAATTGATTCTTCTCTTTGTGATTGAGTTGTTCCTTGGAATGATCGTTCTTTATTTATTTTATAGAATAAGTGTACAAATTCTTTATTTAATTTTTGTGCAAATCTCATTGCTGCAAATTCAGGACAATGTGGTATATATGTCACAAAATCTAAATCTGTAACTGGGAATTCTTCTGCAAGTTTTTTTCCAAGACCTCGTCTAGTTCTATCAACTGAAATTCCTCGAAGACCAGTGTCAGGATGTGAAATATAGTTTCTTTCAAAAAAACAGCTTTTATAATCAGTAGGAACAATTTCAACTAATTTGCTTTTTCCTAAGGCATCAAAATAATATATTCCTCCAGGGGACATTTCTTCAAAAACTCTGCTATTATTGAATCGATCATTACTAGATTTAAATGCTACATCTTCTGATGCAAAATCTCGTTTACTTCCCTTTTCTCCAATAAATCCTGGTCTTATTCCATGTCTATCTCTCATAGCCATTATTTTGCCATTTGTTGCATCAGCAATAAATAGTGTATATGCTCCAGGAATATTTTTCATAAGCGCTTCTTCGCCAAACATATCGTAATAATGAAGTAACGCTTCAGTATCACAAGTTGTTTTTAATCTATCTTTTGGAACATCAGTTAGCCATTCCTCATCTGTTTGGCCATTACATAAAGCTGCTTTTTGACAATCTCGTATGATTATGTGATTACCATGTATAGTCACTTTTCCACCAATTGTATGTGGATGAGCATCTAAAAGAAGCTGATCTTCTCTGCCTTTAGTTGCATATCTAACATGACCTGCGTATGTATGATAATGTTTATTTGACAAAAGGTGTTCTAAAGTGTTAAGATTAAATCTCGTTACAGGTCCAAGCCATTTAATAACGTCAATTCCGTTATCATGCATTGCTAGAATTCCTGCTGCATCTCGTCCTCGATGTTGGACAGAATTAAGATAATAATAAGTATCCGGTAATGTGTGCCCCATAACGCAACCGCAATTATGTTTTATTACCATACCTAACATAAATCGTTTACTATTTTAAAGTTAATGGTTTTTAGCTAAATGCCTTTATTGAAAGTCAAACTTACTTAATCAAAGTAACATTTATAAATCTTTAAAGCCAAGAAACATTAATTTACTACACGATGCAAAAAAGAGCCTATCCAACATTAAGTCCATTAGTATTGTTAATTTTGATATTATTACTTTCTGTGCTGGTTTCAGCAGAAATTCCAGGTCAGAAAACTGTTCCCTGGTCTGACTATTTTAATAAGGCACCAGAAAGGCTATTTATAGGGGATATGAATCGATTTACTTTGTCTACTACCTCAAACTATGAATTAGTATTAGGAAATTCTAGCTATTATTTTAAATTAAACTCCATAGCGGCATCAAGTACTAATTTACATTTTTATAATATAAATAAAGATATATTCTTATTTCAGGATGAATTGGAAACTCAGATGTTTTTAGAGGATGAAGTTACTATGAGACTTGAAAAAGTTACAGGTAATGTGGCTATAATTTCTTTAGCGTTGATTGTTCCTTCTCCTGTAGTTAAACCTGTGGTTGATACTACTACTTCCCCTGCCGTGTCGTCTCCTATATCTCCTTCAATTGACAGACCTTCTCCTGTAATTCCTTTAACAGATTCTAGTTCGAATAATAATGCAAACATTTCAAGTAGTTCTGCTTCAAAAGGATTCAAAAATTATTTTATTTTGGTATTATGTGTTTTAATCGGCTCAGTTGTTGGTTTCACGGCATTTTTTATATTGCATAAAAGAAATTCTAAACCTAGAACTGCCGCTCCTCCTGTTATTCCTTCAATTCCTATAACTTCTACTTCTTCTATCTTTCAAGATGCTATTCCTTCTGTAAATTCAAATGATTCTTCTTTATCTCAATCTCCTAATTCTGCTTCTTTATCATCACCTGCTCCTGCCTCTAACCCTGATATTGACAAACCAATTCCAGAATTAAGTTCAATATTTTCATTTGATGAATATGAAAAATTAAAAACTCACTTAGAAAAAACAACTAGTCATATTAAGCTTTAGGCGGTTAATATAATAATATTCTATTTTACAAAAGATTTTTTTTTAAGCGTTCATTTATCTATTACTAGCTAGGTAGTTAATTAGTTATTTACTTCTAAAAAATTTAATCGTCCTCCTGATGACTACTAACAAGTAGCAAAACATTTATATACTAGTTCATATAGCTATTATTCTAACCATTCAATTACGAGGTAATACAAGTGATAGTAAAACTAAAGAAAAAAACATTATTTGGAAGTAAAAAAGAAGCACATAATGTTAATATTGATAAATTTGAAATTGAACAAGATGCAATTTCTGGTAATGAAATTCTTAAAGTGTATTTTAGAGGAACTAATTCTTCTGGAATAATTGAATTAACAAAACTAAATGTCTATCAGATGTTTGGTGCAATTAAAAGACGAAGATAAAAAGAGAATAATCCTATGGACTTACTTGGTATGCGAAGAAAGAATGATCTCATCAAACGTTTGATTGATGAAAAAGATGGCATGACTACAGAATTAGATAAATTAAAACGGAAGTGTGCTTCTCTTAAAGAATCTAAAGATGCACTAAGCAGAACTTCTGCAATATTAGGATCAATAAATCCTTTACTTTTTCCTTATTTAAGGCAACCTATTTTTGGAAAAATAATTCCTGAAAATAGTAGAGTTTCTGGAAAAGTAATAACTTATGCTTCTCCTGAATCAGAAGATGAATTTTCTGAAAAATGGGTTCTTTCAATGCATGATTCTAATTTTGAAAATTTACCATATGCAAATTATGCGTCAGAAGGCAGGTGTATTTCTTTTTCAAACATAAGTATGATTGCATATGTGGCAAATAAAAGATTTGACGAATTTCACTCTGCTCTAGATAAATACAATGGTTTAATTTATACTTTACCTTTAGAATTACCTCAAGAGCTTATAGTAAAGCCAAATGATAATTTATTTGTTTGCTATACTCCTTATGGACAAGATAGATTAGGTTTAGATAATCCAGTTCAGAACTTAGGTGCTGTTAAGGAAGTCAAGGATATTTTATCTAAAAAAGAATAATTTGTTATTATTTTATAATTTTCATAAAATTTTTTATTTTTTAGCTGCATCCAATTCGGATTTTTTAGAAATAATTTCCAGTTCTTTTTCTTTATTAGCTAAATTAATTACTTCCTGAATCTCTTTTAATTTATTTTTTGAAATTTCTTTTGTATTTCCTTCAACAGTTAGTCTAAGAATGGGTTCAGTATTACTGGCTCTTGCATTAAACCAGCAATCTTCAAAATTAGCAGTTACTCCGTCGGTAAAATCCAGCTTAGAATTATAATATTTTTCTTTCAATTTTTGTATAGCTATACTTCCATCCTCTATTTTAAGATCTTCTGATGCTTGAAAATATTTTTGTAAAGATTTATTTATATCGCTCAATTTTATTTCTTTGTTTTCCTTTTTCTCTTGAGTTAATATTTTCATAACAACAAGTGCTGAATAAACTGCATCATCGACGTTAAAAATAGGTTTATGCATAATGTGCCCTGAAACTTCAACACCAAGTGACGCCCCAGTTTCAAACATTTTTCTTTTAATATTTACCTGTCCTACTTTAGAAATTATTACTTCGCCACCATTTTCAATAATGAATTCTGAAAGCGATTTAGAAAGTCTTAAGTCTAATACAAATTTAGGTTTTTCCTTTAAATTATTACTATTCTCTTTATTTTGATTATTAATATCTTTATTATCGTTATGATAAATAGCAAGTTCAGGTATGTCTTCAAGATCTATTTTTTTATAGTTATTATTTGTTTCATTTATGAAGTGCTTATTATCCTCGTTTTTGTTAAAATATTCTTTTGCTAATATTTTTCCAAGAACTGATGCATCAATAACATTTCCTTTATCATCTACAACAACTATTCTATCCGCATCTCCGTCGAATGCAATTCCCAAATCTGCTTTTGTTGCAAGAATCTGTTTTTTTAATTCATCAACACTATTTGGTAAAGTAGGATTTGCTCCTCGTCCTGAAAAATTATGATCTAGTCCTAAAAATACAGGAAAATACTTTATATTAAGTGCTTTAAATATTTTAGGGTAGGTAGTTGCAGCTGCTCCATTTCCCGAGTCAATTACCACATTGAGTTTTGAAAATTCTTTATGGTTAAATTTTGAAATAATTCCGTTAAGATAAACATCCAAATCCATTACTTCATATTTTCCTTGATTATGCCAGTCTTTTTTATCTTCGGGTTTTAAATTATTGAAAAATTCTTCAATTTCATTTATTCCGTCTTCATATCCAATAGTTCTTCCATTTTTTAGACAAAACTTAAAGCCGTTATACTCTTTTGGATTATGACTAGCAGTAATCATTACTCCTGCATCAAAGATTGATGTCATATAAAGTAAAGCTGGTGTAGAACAAATTCCTATTCTAGTAACGTCAACTCCTGCAGATATACATGCTTTAGTAAAATTAGTTGCAAGTTCATCCGATCCAAATCTAAAATCCTGTCCAACAACTATTTTTTTTGTAATATTTTGTTTTTCAAGATATTTAGCAAAAGCTAGTCCTAATTTAAATGCAAACTCGTTATTTATTTGATCGGGATAAATTCCTCTGATATCATATGCTTTGAATACAGTCATACTCATTATTATAGTAATCGTATTTATAAAAAAGGGTAATTATTCTAGAGTAGTGCTAATTTTAGTTCTGATTAATTTTTTTACCTATTAAATGGAATGTTTCAGCATCAGTTATCTCAACATTAAAGACATCTCCAACATTATAATTTCCTTCAATAACAATTGGTCTATAGAAAATATTTCTTGCAACACAGTTACCTTTCCTTTTAACTGCCTCGACAATGACTTTTCCTTTCCATCCTACTGATTTTTGATTATTTTCAAGAGATATTTTTAGTACTTTTTCGTTTAGTATTTTCGATCGTCGACTAACTTCATTAGTCTGCAATTGTTTTAATGTAGACGCAAAAGTGCCTGGTCTTGAAGAAAACTTAGCTCTATTTACAATGTCTGGCATAATTTTATCAAGAATTTTTCCAGTTTCTAAAAAATCATCATTTGTTTCAGTAGGATATCCAACAATAATGTCTGTAGCGATGCAAATCCCAAGGATTTCTTTTCTTGCATAGTTAATGGTTTCAATAAATTCTTCAACAGTATTCCCTCGTCTCATTTCTGTTAAGACTTTATCTGAACCTGCTTGAAGTGGAATATGTAAAAATTTGAAAACCTTTTCATTTTTCATAACATCAATTAGTTTTTTAATTTTCTTTTTAATAAATGCCGGATTTGCCATTCCTATTCGAACATAAAACTCGCCGTCAATTTTACATATGTCGCTAACAAGATCTGCAATATCATATTTATGCCATTTAGTTCCAGGTCTAAAATCAAATCCATAACATCCATTATCTTGAGAAGTCAAATAAAAGATTTTAGTTCCATTTTCAACATTCTTTTTAATTCTGCTAATTATTTCATCTGGCAAAAAAGAAACTAATTCTCCTCGAGCAAGTTTAGTTTGACAAAAAGTACAATTGTTAAGACATCCTTTACTTATTGGAATTATTTCAATTGGTTTTGATTTAGCATTTATAGCCTTATCTTTATTATTCAAATTACTGTTAATTTCAATTGGAGTATCCTTCTGTTTCTCATTGTCGTCGAGTTTAACTTCAATCTTAGATTTAATTGTAGCGTTTACAACTTCTTGGATATCTTTTATATTATTCGGTCCAATCATAGAATAATTCAACATTTCAGGAATCTCAAAACCCGCTTTTTTACTTGCTTGAGTTAAACATCCAGCAAAAATTATTTTTGCTTTCGGATTAATCTCTTGTATCTCTTTAATTCTAGCCCGTAAATTAACAACTGTTTTATTTTTTACAGCACAAGTATTGATTATTATAACATCTGCATTTTTCAAAGTTCCAGATTCATAACTATTAAGATAAGATTTGATACTTTCAGTATCTGCTTGATTATAGCTACATCCGTGTGTTTCAAAAAATATTTTCATTATCTTCAACTCTAATAAATTCATTACTGCTTAATCAACGTAAGAAAATGAAAAACCTTTAAAAATTTGGTGAACTTAGACTTTAGTATGTCAACTCTAAAAAATATATCTGAAAAGAAGAAAAAAATAACTTATATTTTAGATTCGCTAGGCAAAAAATTTCCTGACCCTAAGACTCCTCTAATACATAAAGATGTTCTTCAGCTACTAATTTCAGTGATTCTTTCAGCTCAATGTACTGATGCTAGAGTTAATGTTGTAACTCCAAAGTTATTTGCTAGATTTAAGTCCGCAGAAGATTTTGCAAATTGCAAGGTAGGTGAGCTTGAAAAACTAATACTATCTACTGGTTTTTATAAAAATAAAGCAAAAAACATCAAAGCATGTTGTCAAAAAATTATGTCTGATTATGAAGGAAAAGTTCCAAACACCATGGAAACTCTTATAACTTTACCCGGAGTTGGAAGAAAAACCGCAAACGTTATTCTTTCAGAATACTTCAATAAACCTGAAGGCATAGTCGTTGACACCCATGCAGGCAGATTAGCAGTAAGAATCGGTTTAGTTGACACCAAAAACACTAAGGCCGCAGAACAAATTGAAGCAGATTTAATGCAAATTACTCCGAAAACCGATTGGAGAAATATCTCATTATATCTCGTATTCCAAGGACGATTAGTATGTACTGCAAAAAAAGCATATTGTGACAAATGCGAGATTTGTAAAGTATGCGATAGCTGTAGAAAGATAAAAGAGTATGCTAAGTAGATATATCTCTTTAGGTTTTATTATTAATTTATTCTATATTTTAACTGATGTTGTCATATTTTAAGTATACTGCCAAGTTCGCATTCTTAGATTATTATTGATAACCATTACGCTCGGAGGAACTGGCTCCTCGCTATGGTTCGATGTAAACGTAGTTTATGCTCACAATCCAGGCAGTATAGAGAACTTTGCAAAAGTCCCCTTTTCAGAGCTATCTTTTTAATA
>CAZKZU010000030.1:5802-21615 GCA_964557345.1 uncultured Methanosarcinales archaeon | reverse complement strand
ATAGTTTAAGTAGAATTTTTTCTAAAAAATCGACTTATTCAAAGTTCTCTATACTAATTTATTCTCTTTTAGAGGAACTAATGGAATGTAAAAGTTAATAGAATTTAGAACTGATAAAAAAATTGAAAATTAAAAAAAAATATAGAATATTATATCCTATAAGTATGATTATTTACCTAATAAGAACTTTTCTTACTTTTATAACAATCTTTGCAAAAAACTGGCTTACCTTCTGTTGGTTTGAATGGTACTTCGCATTCTTTTCCACAGTCAGAGCAAGTTGCCTTGTGCATCTCTCTTGGGCCAAAGTTTCCTTTAAAACCGCCTCTATTGAAATCGCTCATTTTTCCTCCTAAATATATATACACACTTGAATTTCACTTCAGTTATGTCTACCTATTAGGTTTTTTAGGTAGATTATAAACGTTTGCTTTTTTATTTTACTGAGTAAATACGATTAATATGCTACTAGAAGGAAGTATAATTTTTTAGAAAAAGCGAAAAAAATACAGAATAAAAAATCTACGTGTAAAAATAATAAAATAATATCTAAATATATATAATTATAATTTATACTGCGGTATACCCAATTGTGGATGGAATTCACCTGGAACTGGAGCATAATTATTTAATTTAAGATATTGTTTAATTGTACCATAGATTATATTAAAATCATCGTAGAGTTCGTTTCTTGCATCTTCAACTTGATTGTAAAAGGCTCTTTTCATCCACCAATTAAAAAAATCTGTTGGAACTAAATCTTTATACTTCTTTTCTTCTGCTTTAACGTTAAGATACGGTTTTATGAAAAAACTAATTTCGCCAGAACTCATTTTAAATTTTTGTCCATCAACAACAATTACTTCTTCTTTTAATCCAAGAATTTGAACATCGATATTCATTACAAATTCAAAGTTCGCATTATTCATAGCTTTACCTGATCTTTTCGTTCTCCACCAATACCAAGCTTCAGTTTTAACTCCATCAGGAGCTCTATTTTCAAAATAGTATTGTTCTATGTGCTCGCCATTTTCTGGAGAATCATCATTATAACCTCTTTTTTGCAGAACCTCGAACATTAATTTATATAACATTTCAATATGGAAAACTCCTTTAAAATTAATCCAGACTTGAGTTCCACCGATTGCGGAATACATACTAGCACCTTGATAAGGAGACTTAGCAGTATTCATAACGGTGCTATTATCTCGGAATTTGTAAGAAGCTTCTCCCATAAGTTATATTCTGGCTTATTCCTTTTTAAATTTTGTTTATATTTAGACGTGGGTATAAGTAAATTATATTTTGTTGCCATCGCCATAAGGTCGAATCGCCTTCGAATATATAAAATTATAAACGTCAGCCGGGGGATGGTTGCAAAGTCACGACTTGCAACTAAGGAACGAAGTGAGATTACCCCATCCGGGGAGGCAGTGTTAATAGATTAAAAACATAGAGCGATTCGAAGGTGTATGGCAACAAAATAAGAATATAATATGAAAGGTTAAAAAAAGAAAGATGGCCTCACTATAGGGGTAGTAGAATTAGGAGTGGGGCCTCTTCTAAACCGAAGACTTCCTTGGGTAGGGTATAAGAAATTTTGGTGGAAGCCTGGGGTTCACATGAATATTTCAATTCATATGCTAATATACTACTATAGGTGTAACTAATATATAAATGTTGTGTTTTTGTATACCTTTTAGTATACTGGAGTTGGTTAAAGGTTTTATAAGTTTACATTTTTCCAACTGACTCTCTCTATGCGTAACTTAATAGTAGTAAAATTAGAAAAGTATATAAATAAGGACTATTTAATAAAGTAAATTGAGATTACCCGTTTAAAAAAAGGAGAATAAAAAAATGACTAATACTGAAAACGAACTTGAAAAATATAAACTTAAGTTTACTAAAAAAGCTTTTCTAATAAGCATGCTTGGAGTGGGAGCTGTTAACGCAGCATTATTCAGCGGAATCTTTTATTTTAACAGCATGGTTGAACCAAAAGCAAACACCCCTCAACCTGTAACTCAAACACATCACTTAGACCATTATGTTCAAGGAAATCATAGTTATTATGTATTTGATGATAAGATTGCAAGTGAAGTCTGCGTTAAAACTAGCAAATCACCTCTTGGTCTGATTGAAGAAGGAGTAAGAGTTCCTTTGAATAGAATAGGATATGATAATAAAATGCTTACTAAATTAGTAAGTCAATTAAATTATGATACTTCATGCGAACACATACAACCAGGTCAAGTTTATTTGGGATTAAGACCCGCATCACAAAATTTAGGAAGTATTACGAATAATCCGAAATTAGAAACTAGAGCAATTCCTAAAACACATAACTATAATTAAACACCTTTTTTCAATAATTTTAGGTAAATAATGTTTTAAAGCACTATATTTTCTTTTTATATATGTCAACCATTCAAACTACAAGTCCAAAAACTAGTAAAATATTACTTGATACTAACATATTATTATCAATTTTTGAATTAAAATTAGATATTTTAGATTTAATTGATAAGGAATTTGGAGTTGGAAAATATTTCACAGTTTCTTTAGTAAAAAATGAACTGAAAAAGCTCCCACAAAAAGAAGCTAAAATGGCGCTTAAAATTTTAGAAAAAGTGCCAATTGTGGAATATGACTCAGACAAACACACTGATGATGCACTTATTGATTATTGCGTCGAAAACGGCTGTATTTTAGCAACACAAGATATGGAATTAAAGCGAAAAGCCAAACACAAACATTTAAAAATATTAGCAATTCGCCAACAGAAGTACTTGATGCTTGAAAACTAGCCAAGGGGGCTAACTAACTATGTTTTATAAAACTATATTGAAAGACTTTGTAAGAGTTCCTCCAAGTAAATTTGGAGACGACTTAGAAGATGCGATTTTATCACAAGTTAAAGAGAAGTATAGCGGTTTTACTTCTAATGATATTGGGATTGTTATTGATGTTGTAAAAGTAATGAAACATGATGAAGGAATCATTGTGCCTGGAGATGGAGCATCTTTTCATGAAACTGAATTTGAAGTAATTAACTTAAAAGTTGGACTTCAAGAAACTGTTGTTGGAAAAATAAGAGATATTACTGATTTTGGAGCATTTATTACAATGGGTCCAGTTGATGGAATGATTCACGTTTCTCAAACAATGGATGATTTTGTAAGTTATAGTAAAGATAAAACATTACTTGGAAAAGAAAAAGGAAAGAATCTAAAAATGAATGATATTTGCAGAGCAAAAATCATTGCAATTAGCTTTAAAGACCTTTCAAATCCAAAAATTGGACTTACTATGAGACAAAGTTTCCTTGGTAAAGTAGATGCTTTAAAGGAAGATTCTAAAGAAGCAACAACTGAAAAGGCAGAAAAACCTGTTAAAGAAAAAGAAGAGAAGGGTAAGAAAAAATGAGTAAAAACAAAGTATGCAGAATTTGCAAATGTATTGTTGAAGAAAGCGTTGAAGAATGCCCTAATTGTCAATCTAAAGGTCAATGGAATCTAAATTATCAAGGCAGAGTAAGAGTTTTCGACACTAAAAGCTCCTATATTGGAGAAAGAATTGGTGCAAAAGTTAAAGGCGAATACGCTATAAAGTCAAGATCTTAAATTAATTGGGAATCAAAAATGAAACAAATAAGTGAAGTTGAAGAAAAAATATTAGACAGAAAAACTGTTGTTTATGCAGGAGAGTACAAGTCAACAACTCCTTCAAGAAAAGAATTACAGGAAAAAGTTGCAGCATTGAATAAAGTAAAACCAGAAATGGTTGTAATTAAGAAAATAAAAACTGATAACGGTTCAAATAATGTTGAAATTACAGCTCAAGTTTATACAAACGAAAAAACATACAAAGCAATTGTACCAAAAAGTTTGGCTAAAAAATCCGGCGCGAAAGTAGCTGAGAAAAAAGGCCCTAAAACGGAGAAATAAATAAAATGGCAGCAGCAGCAAAGAAAAAACCACATACTGTTTACAAACTATACAGCGCTAAAGGCGAAACTGTTGAAAGAAAAAACAAATCTTGCCCTAAGTGCGGAATTGCAACTTTTATGGGTAACCATAAAGACAGAAAAGTCTGCGGTAAGTGCGGATATACTGAAAAAGTTTAAGTTAATCAGTATTAATTTATTTTTTATTTATTAAAACATTTTTTCTAATACCTTTTTTATCTAATCGATAAAATGAGATATATAAAGTCATAATACATATTTTAGCAAAACTTAATAAAACATAATATAATTCTACAGTTTATGTTTGATGAAACTAAAAAGGAATATCTTGCTGCTTTATACAAGCCGGATTTCTCAAGGAAAGGAACAGTTGATGAAAAAATATCTGCGTTATTAGATGCTATTAATAAAATTCCTAATTATGTTACAACAAGCAGTTGTTCAGGCAGAATTTTATTAATTGTTGTACCAAGCAATTCTAAAAAGCATGAATGCGAATGGTCATATGTAACTCATGATTTAGCAAATATGGACAATGCATGGACTGTATTAAATGAAGCAATAAAAGAATGTAAAGAGCCAATCTGGTTTAAAATGGAATCAGCAATTCTTCACGTACAATGTAAAACAATTGAGGATGCTCAAAAATTAATTGATTTAGGTAAAGCTAATGGTTTTAAGCGATCAGGAATATTCGTCACAAAACCAGAAAGAATTATAGTTGAGATGATAGCGCCAGATAAAATTGAAACAATTATTGCAAAAGAAAGTCGCATTTTAGTTACTGAAGAATATTTCAAAGTTTTAATTGAAGAAGCTAATACTAAATTAAATAGAAACCATGACAAAATAAATGCACTCCTGGATATAATTAAAAAAACAGGAATTTAAAATAGTTCTAATATGTGAAAGCTATACAATAATTACATAATACCTCTAACCTTCAAATCTAAATCCGTGTTGCTTGATACTTTCATAAATAGAAATTTCTTTTAGTATAGTTATCTTATTTTGCTTTAGTATTTTTCTAAATGCATCTTTATCAGATTCGTCTTTGAAAAAACAATCAATTAAATAATTTTCAGAATCACTAAGAGAGAAGACTGAATTTATCCTGAAGTCCAAAGGAAGAGTTTTTGCTTTTATATGAAGAAAGTAATGCATAGAAAATCGTAAATATTTATGGTTTATAATGGTGCAAAATTTACTGATTATTCCTTTGGAAGATAATCTATCAATTCTATCAAATATAGTGCTTATTGGAATCTTATTTTTATGAGAAATTTTGCAAAGTTCAACTCTAGAGTCCTCCAATAGAGTATCCAATATTTTTTCGTCCCTTTTAGTTATTTCAGTTTCCATATACTAAAGAAGTCTCGAAAAGTTTAATAATATTTTCAAAAAAAAACCGAATATTATTCAAGAAAGGGACCGTCTAGCACGTACTTTTTCGGCGATTCTTTTAATTGAATAATAAACTAAGATTATCAATAACGTTGACAAAAAGTAGAGAATTAAAACTCTAAACGAAGTATCGGAAAAGCTAGTGTTAAAGAATATGACTTTTCTTAGTAAGTCTGTACCTACTATAAATGGAGTGTGAGATATAATTTTAATCATCATATCAGGCATACTTTCTAAAGGTAAAATCATATCAGATAAAATCAAAAAGATACTTGCTACAGATATTGTTCCTAATAGAGTTGTTTGTTCAGTATTAAATATGCCACCAATTATTATTCCAAGCAATGTGAAAAACATTGCAACTAAAAGAAGAACTCCAGAAATCGCTAATAAAGAATCAAGAACATTAACATGGAATGCAAAATAAATAAGAGTCAAAAGAAGAATTACTTGTATTATAACTACAATCATTATACTATAAAATTGTGCCATTATTTTTTTTACAGGAGAGATAGGAGTCATAGCCATTCGCACATTAGATTTGCCCAACTTTTCTTGAATTGTCTGAGAGGAACTCATCATCAATGTAATTATCATAATTATTAATATAACTAAATTTGGAAATAGATAAGTTAATTTTGAACCAGAAACTATTTCATGTCTTTGAAGTGCTACAGGACTTACAATGTTATCCGCATCAAGAATTTTGTTTTTATTTGCTTGTGCAACTATTTTATCCATAGACTGAAGAACTAACTGAGAATCATTTTGAGATTGCAACGTATTAACCTTTATTGCATCCAAATTAGCTGAAATTTGCTGTTTATTGTTCCTTGCTGCTTGTAAGTTAGAATCTAAGCTATTGACTTGACTAGTTATAGTTCCGGAGATGGAAACTATATTCGAAAAATAAGTTTCGTTTGTAGCATCAGCTTGTATTCTAGTGCCTAATGATGCAATATCGGATTTGGAATTATTCATCTGAGTTATAAAAACAGAGTTTGATACATTAAGAGGACTAAGTGTTTTAATGGTACTATTATACTCAGATGTTGCATCTTTTGCAATATTTGAAACGGAAGTAAATTGATTTTTAGCACTATTAACATTTGCAGTTAAATCGGTTGTTTTAAATGAGCTTTTGTTGAAATCTAAATTAGTACTAGAAGACAACACTTTTGATTGATCAACTTTTGAATTAGTATCATTTAATTTAATTTGTAAGGATCTGATTTTCAATTCTGAATTAATTAATTCTTCTTTTGTCAAAATAGTTGTATTAACTAATACAGAAGTTAATTCTGAACTAATGCTAGTGCTTGTATTTTGAATTGATAAATAAATACTTTGTTCAATAAAATCAGCTATATTTATTTTTGAATTATCAATATAATACTCAATCTGATTGGCACTATCATTATTTTGAGAATCTATTTGAAGATTAGGAGGAATAATTAAACAACTATGATAACCTTTTGTCGTGATTGAATTTTGACAGAGATCACTGGAAGGAAGTTTTATTATTTCAACTCTTTCATTTAAATTCGAAATAAATCTTTCTGAAGTATCTGAATAATTATCTGAATACACTCCTATTTTTATTTTATATGATGCAGTATTGTTAAATGCGAACCCTGCTATTAAAAGAATAAATAAAGGACCTAAAAATATAATGAGCCAAGACATTTTACTTCTAAATAAAACCCGAAGGTTTTTTTGAACTATTTTTAGTGTTTCCATTTTTTTACCTGATAATAATACAAATGTATAATCATATTTTCCATTTATGATTTTTAGCATTTTGCTTTGCTAATTTATGTCGTTCTTCTTTTAATTTTTCTTTTAATTTATGATGTTCATCTATCAATCTATCGGGATTTTTTATTTTATGACCAGTAATCTCTTTGAAAACTTCTGAAAGACCTTCTTTACTATATGAGAAATCAACTATTTCCTGATTATTTTGTAAAATTATTTGCGTAATTTTTTGCACTGTAGCTTGAGGTACAGTTACATTTTTAATATCAATTTCCATTATTTGAGACATATGAATTTCTGAATTAGGATATTCAGTCTTTATTTTTTCGGATATTGCGGTATAATCTCTAGTAGCAGTTTCTAGTTTAATAGTAAGTCCTCTATTTTTTTGTAATCTTAAATCTCTAGGAGAACCAATAAATGCTAACGTATTATTGTGAATTATTGCAATTCTATCACAAAGAGTTTCAATTTCATCTAAGAAATGAGAAGACATAATAATAGTGGTTCCTTTTTCATTAATTTTTTTAATTAAATCCCACATTTGATTTCTTAGCATAATATCTAAATCCGACGTTGGCTCATCTAATAAAACTATTTTTGGATCATGAACTAAAGCACATGCTAAATCAAGTCGTTTTCTCATTCCGCCGGATAAGGCTTCTGCTCTTTTATCTTCAAATTCTTTTAAATTTACAAGACCAAGCAATATATTAATGTTTATTTTTTTAATCTCGGGAGAAATATTAAAAAGACTTGCGAAAAGATCTAAATTTTCTCTACAAGTAAGTTTATCATAAACAGAAGGACTTTGAGGAGAATAGCCTATTGTTTTTTTTAATAAATTAGGATTTAATTGCAATGGCTCCATGAATTTTTGCCCATTAGCATATTTAGTAACTGACTTTGGCTCGAATAGGATTTGACCTGAATCAGGAAGAAAATTTCCAGTTAAAATATTAAGCAGAGTTGTTTTTCCTGAACCACTAGCTCAAATAAGACCGAAAATTTCACCTTTTTTAATATCTAAAGAGACATCTTTAAGAACGTGCTGATTTCCAAATCGCTTATAGACTTTTCTTAAGCGTAATATTGTATCATCTTCTTTCATAAGTCCCTTTATTCAAATCTAAACGCTAATACATAGTAATATAATATTAATACTAGTGGTTTTAGAAGACAATCTGTAATGTTTGTTTTTAAAGTTATTGAGTCACTAAGGAGTGGTCGAGTATTAATTAAGCTTTATCTCGTTTGTTTTCATCTGAAATCGCGTGAGTGTAACAAAATATACAAAGCCCTACGGAATCCAAACGATATCTAACAGGTCTTCCGCAATGAACACAATGATCGTTTAATATATCAGCCATTAATTTGTCATCTCTAAATTTAACTATTCACTCAAATTATTATTTCTTTTTATTGAAACCAAATAATAAAATTATTTTCACAAAATATTTGTCAACAAAATTATGCTAATCGAGACTTTTGTTTTTAAATATATGTATTGTGAAAAATAACTTTGCCATTAGAGATAACTAAGACTATAATATTTTGTATTTGAGATTAAGAATAAATAAATAGCACTAAAATTAAAAAGAGGTAATAAATAAATACAAATTAATAAATAATAACAATCAATAACTAATGAAAATTAATAAATAGTATTAAGTTAAATTAATATAAAAAAATTAGCCAAACATATGTTGATGTTTGTCATCGTCTTCTTTCTTTTTTACTTTAATTGTTGCTTTATTGAAATCATCGATTCTAATTTTAGTATCATTTCTTCTTATAGTAAAGTATCCTGCTTCAGTACATACTGCTTTGATTTCTGCACCTGAAAAGCCTTCTAAGTTAGCTAAGATCTTTGGCATTTCTTTTTTAACATTTGGTTCAAGACTCATATTTCTCGAATGAATTGCAAAGATTTGAGCGATTTCTTCTGCTTTAGGATTTCCTACTTCAATTAATCTGTCAAGTCTTCCAGGTCGAGTTACTGCAGGATCAAGAATATCCAATCTATTAGTACAGCCAATTATTTTAACATTTCCTAATTTTTCAAAACCATCAATTTCTGCAAGAAGCTGCATGAATGTTCTTTGAACTTCTCTTTCACCCGAAGTTCCAATTTCAATTCTTTTTGCAGCGATAGAATCCATCTCGTCGATAAAAATAATAGTAGGAGCTTTTTCTCTTGCAAGTCTAAATATTTCTTTAATTAATTTAGCACCTTCACCAATAAATTTTTAAACCAATTCTGAGCCAACAATTTCAATAAATGTCGAATTTGTTGCAGTTGCTACAGCTTTTGCAAGTAAAGTTTTACCTGTTCCTGGAGGGCCGTGTAATAAAATTCCTTTAGGAGGCTCAATACCTACTTTCTTGAAGATTTCAGGATTAGAAAGAGGTAATTCAACTACTTCTTTTATTTCTCTTTTTTGATCTTCTAAACCACCAATGTCAGACCATAAAACATTTGGATTTTCAACTATAATAAATTTATCAACATCGAATTGTTTTGTTTTAGGAGCTTTTTTCAATACTGAAAGATTTTTCTGTTCACAAAAAACAGTATCGCCTGCTTGAAGATTTTTAGCTTGAGAAGAAACGTTTACGAAAAACTGGTTTCCGTTTTGAACTCTTATTATTGCACCGTTATCAATTAATTCAGATACTTCACATACCATTAATGCAGGTTCATGAAGCTTTTCAATTTCTTGCTGAAGATGATTAACTGTTTCTTTTAATAATCTATTTTCTAATTCTAATTGATCAATATCAGGCGCATAATTAAACGAAGGAGTGTTATCACTCATACTTTTAGTTTCAGAACCTTTAGATTTACCCATAAATAATGGTTTTTTTGTTGATTTATAAATCTTTAGAAGGATAATATACTAAAAACAAGAGTAAAATGGAGTATGTGCTTTGTAAATTGTGATACATAGAATCGCAATTACTGAAGAAATATAGCTTTGTGGCAAAGACAAATCAGGGGCAATTATGGCTAATATGAAACCCTCCGCTATTTGGTCTGCATCCGTCCTCGTGATTCGCTGTTCGTATTAAATAGTTCTGCTTCCCCGTAGTCATGAGAATCCGAGATTCTCAGGAAATTGGAAACCCCGGTATTCCAAATATATTTAGCTAATGAATTATATACTACTTAAAGGAATACCGGCGGTGCTCAAAAAACAGTAAAACTACTGTTTTTGACATCTTCGATTTCCTATTGGGGCATCCCCCGCAACGAACATACTGTCGTCATTAATTGTACTGCGGTAAAGATGCAGACCATAAAGGTTTCATATTAGCCGGCAATTATGATAAATTTAAAAACTAATTATGCAAGAGAGTATTTTAAATGAAACGCTATACAAAAAAAACACAAGTATCAATTTTTATAATACTAGGAATTATTTTATTATTTGGCTTTTTCTTAATTAGCGGTTTTGTTAATAGCAATAAAACTGAAGCGGCAAAGTTTAATTCTGAAACTACTGCAGAATATGCAAGTACTGATGCATCAATAACGCAATATGTTCAAAAATGTATCATGCAAACTTTAGAGAAAGGATTAGTTGCAACAAACTATCCAGAACAAGGATTTGAAGTTAGATATCTTGAATATTATTTAGATTTAAATTTACATTATTGTATCAATAACTTTGAAGGATATGACGCTTCAGATATTGTTGAAGGGCAACCAAAGTCTACTATAATACTAAAAAATGATAATTTAAGCTTAATTGTAAAAATGAATTATCCATTAGAATTTACAAATGAAGGTAAAGCTGTAAAGACATCTTTTTTTCAAACAGAATTTAATTCAGTTGCTGAATATCCAAGTAATGCAATTTCAACTGTAGGTACACCTTCAGTTATTATAGGAAATAATGAATTAAATTATGATTGCAATGATTATTTGTTTTCTAATGCATGGTCTAAACCTAATACTACTTCTGCTGACGTAGTATTTACTTTTGACAAAAAGATATTCCCAAGAACTCTTATTGTATACGGCATTAATCCATTATTTACAAAAGCAGAAGCATGGAATGATTTAACAGGAAGTTGGGAAACTGTATGGAGTGGCGAATCAATAAATTGCATAACTTATATGAATTTTAAAGAAATTAATTACAAAATAAACAAAATTAAAATAACTAGTCCAATTTCATTGAAAACTGGAATTTATACTGTTAAATTAGTTGTACAAGATGAATTAACTAACTTTCCAACATGCGAAGAAATTAACGGCTGGATTTGTACTGGAAGTAAAGTTTGTAAAACTAATGTGAAAAATTCCGCGGATAGCGATAAATGTTGCGAAGATGAATGCGAATAACACTCTAAATTAATAATTCAAAAAATATAAATAGATATTTAAGAGGCAAAATGAAAAACAAAACTAAAATTGCAATAAGCTGGGATGAAGTTAATGATATGCTTTGTAAGTTAGCAAAAGAAATAAAAAAATCTAAAGTTAAATTTGATGGAATTTATGGAATTCCTAGAGGAGGTTTACCTATTGCAGTTATATTAAGTCACAAACTTAAATTACCAGTTCTTTTATATCCAACAAATGAAACGCTTGTAGTTGATGATATTAGTGATAATGGATTTACATTGCAAAGAATGAAAAATAAAAAAATTGCAACATTGTATTCTAGCGATTGGACCATAACTATACCAGATTGGTTTATTAAGAAAAAGAAAAGTCAAAATGATTGGTTGATTTTTCCTTGGGAAGTTGAAGATTGATTTAGTTTATCTTTTTATTTAGTTTTTTCTTTGACTAAAGCTTTACTCATAGTTTAAGTATACTGCCAATTCGCCTTTCTTCTTTTATTTCGCTGGCGCTCAAGAATAGTCGCTACGCTCGTAGCTTTCGCTTCTCGCTGCTCTTTTTAGTCATACGCAATATTGGCTCATAACAAGGCAGTATACTTTAATATTCTTATTCTAAATGATTCTAAGTGATTCTAAACTAGATTAACTGCGATAAGACTAATCCAATATCTTTTTAAAGTTCAAAGGTAATTATGATAGTAAAGGGTGAGAAATGACGTTTAATTACTTATTTGAAGTATCTTGGGAAGTATGTAATAAGGTCGGCGGTATTTACACTGTTCTTTCTTCTAAAGCTAGGCTTATGAAAGATAAGGCTACTTCTTTGAATTTTAGTCATTATTATGTTGGACCTTTTTTGAAAGCAAATAATTCTGATTTTGTTGAAGAAGAAGTTCCTGCTGAATTTAAATCGGTATTTGAGAAATTAAAATCACAAGGGATTGTTTGTCATTTTGGAACTTGGCCAATTATTAGTTCACCTAAAGCAATACTTGTTGAATATTTGTCGATTGCAAATAGAAAAAATGAAATTAAAGGCAAATATTGGGATTTGTTTAAAGTTGATTCATTGTTTTCATCTTGGGAGTTTGATGAACCAATTATGTGGTCTACTGCTGTTGGGATTTTGATAGAAGAGTTTGAAAAACAAAATTCAAATAAAAAAATAATTGCACATTTTCATGAATGGATGGCAGGAGCGGGACTGCTTTATCTTAAAGGGAATAAGTCGTATGTGAAAACTGTATTTACAACTCATGCTACAATTTTAGGAAGAACTTTGTCAAGCAATAATTTTGATTTAATGAAAAATGGAACTAATGTTAATCCAGAATACGAAGCTAAGAAATTTAACATTATGGATAAACATACAGCAGAAGTAGCTTGTGCAAATTTTTCTGATGTATTTACAACGGTTAGTGATATTACTGCAAATGAAACAAAATATCTTTTGCATAAAGTTCCAGATTTTGTTTTGAAAAATGGAATTGATTCTGATGCATTTGGAACTACGGAATATTTGCTTGAAAGAGATTCTAAATTTAAAGAGAAAATAAGAGATATTGTTGCAGATCAATTTTTTCCATACTATACTTTTGATTTAGATGAAACTAGTTTTATTTTTACATCTGGTCGATATGAATTCCACGATAAAGGAGTTGATGTTTTTATTAAGTCTCTTGCTAAATTAAATGCGGAGCTAAAAAATCCAGCGAATAAAGCTAGCGATAGAACTGTTGTTGCATTTTTCTTTATGCCTGCAGGTCAACATGGAATTACTACGGAATTTAATGAGAACAAAGGGAAATACGGACTTGACAAAAGAGAGGGTTGTCCTGCGTTAACTACTCACTATATGAATGAAGAGGGAAATGATCCGATTATTAGAAGTCTTCGACAAAATGATTTGATTAACAAAAGAGAAGATAATGTTAAAGTGCTTTTTGTACCAATTTATCTTGAGAAGACAGATGGGATTTTTAATCTTCCTTATTATGAAACAATTTCAGGTTTTGACCTTGGAGTTTTTGGATCATATTATGAACCATGGGGATATACTCCGCAAGAATGTTTAGCTCTTGCAATTCCAACTGTAACTACAAATTATGCAGGATTTGGAAGTTTTATGGATAAGAATGTCAAAGATAAATTCAAAAGAATGAAAGGAAGTTATGTTGCAGACAGATCTAAGACAGAAGAAGAATGCGTTGAGGAGATATCTAAACATTTACTTAAATTTGTAAAAAAATATAGACCAGAAAAAAGAGATTGCAAAATTGTAGCAAAAGAACTTTCTAGAATAGTTGATTGGAAAATATTTGTAGAGAATTACATGAAAGCTTATGAAATGGCTGAGAAGAAGTAAATATCAAAATAAAACTAAAATATAATCTAAAAATATAAATACACAATATATTTTTAAAAATAATGTTAAATTATTTATTTTCTGAGTAATAAATTAACTACTGCTAATATAATTAGATACTCGGTTGCTGTTTGAGACTTTCTTAAATTAGTTTTCATTTTGTTTCAATCTATATTATTATTTTTACTTAACCTAGAGCATATCTTATTATAACAATACCTGATCCACCCTTACCACCAATGGCATCACTGTAGCTTCCACAATTACCACCGCCACCACCACCACCAGTATTAGAAATACCATCCAAAAAAGTTGCATCCCAATTATGTTGTGCATTACCGCCTCCACCATTTCCACCAATACCGGTAGGCAGACCACCACCACCACCAGCAAACCAACCAGCAGGACTTCCAGCAACAGAAATAAATTGATTAAAATATAATCCAGCTCCACCATTTGGTGCAGTAGCAGGATAACCAGCACCACCGCCACCACCACTAAGGCCAGTACTAGAATAAGCAGCTCCACTATTACCTTGCCCAAAAACACCAGATGCTCCGCTTTGAGTCCGATAACAAACAGTACCTCCTCCACCAGAACCACCAGAAGTTGGCTCTTCACCATACCAACCACCTTCACCACCACCAATAGCTTCTAGTGTATCAAAAATAGAATTTTCACCATGAGTAACCTCATCCCAAGTATGACCAGAATTTCCACCAGCACCAACTACGACGTTATAACTTCTATTACTTACTAAATACCCACGATCATAAATTAGTCCTCCAGCTCCTCCGCCAGCTCCACCATCAGTTCCACCGCCACCACCACCAGCAACAACTAAAACCTCGACTTCACAACTTCCTGAATTCACTGTAAAATTATTCGTTCCAATATTTTTAAAAGTGTGAATTCTATATCCATCAATTTCAGTAATATTTCCACCAGTAGCACTACATGCAGTTCCTTGGAATACATAATACCCACAATATTCATCAACTTCTCCATTATTAACCCAAACACCTTCAGAACAAGTAACGTAATCTGTTACATCACAATAAAAATCTCCTAACATACAATCAGGTGTCTTTGCACCAGATAAAGATAAACTTAAACCATTTCCATTATTATACAATACATTTATTTCTGTAGAATTCAAGGCACGATTCCAAATTGAAACTTCATCTACACCACCTTTAAAAAAAGCACCACTTCCTAAATTCTGATCATTTTGACCACCAATACTATAATACTGACTTACATCAGTTTCAGTAGGTCTTATTCTATCTCCATATGTAGGAGAAGGAGCTACATCAGAATCTAAAAAACCATCAAGTGTGTCAGTATCATCGTCATACCTTAAGATAGCATGATGCCAAACACCATAACTAAAAGTACCTAAAGATACTGGATCAACACCCCAAACTCGAATAAAAACCTCTCCATTAAATAATTCAACTTGTGAATCATGAAAACCAGCATTATTCTGTGCTAATTCATTTTCTGAAATAATAACGCCATCAACATTTGATTTAAACCAAACAGATATTGTAACAGAATCACTATCAAAATCAGAAGTCAAATTATCAGTAAAAATAGTATCATCAATTCCATCTAAACTATACATACCGCCTACTTTTCCAGATTGATTGTATATGGCACCAACACTATTTCCATTATTTCCATTTCCACTTTCATCAGAAGTATTTCCGTCTAATGGATAATACGCAATTAAACCAACTCGAAGAGCGCCAATATCTTCTGGCGAAACATATCCGCATTGCCCAGATACATTTCCATTATTAACCCAATTCCCATTCGAGCAAGTATAATAAGTTGTATCTTCACACTTAGTTTGTTCATCTGCACATACAGGAATATTATTTCCGTATAATAAATATCTGACAATCACAATACCTGAACAGCCATCACCACCATTTGAAGCTCTAGCTCCGCCACC
>CAZKZU010000030.1:0-5792 GCA_964557345.1 uncultured Methanosarcinales archaeon | reverse complement strand
TGGGAGAGCGATCGGCGGCACCGCCACCGCCTGGATTTGAGTTTGCACTTGCACCAGTACCACTACCGCCACCACCAAGACCCCCAGCACCTGGTTGCCCGTCAAGAGAAACTCCGCCACCGCCACCACCGCCATAATAAACAACTACACCAGAAATAGAACTTGCAACACCGTCTCCACCTTTCCCACCCACACCAAATATACCAACTTCACCAGATTCACTAGCACCACCACCGCCACCAGAAGCATACATACCGCCTCCCCAAGTATCAGTAGAAATCCCTCCATCATGTCCTTGATTTTCAATCCCAGAACCAGCAGAGTTCCTATTTACAGCACTACCTCCTCCTGAACCACCATTTTCACCATATCCATCATAATTAATACCGCCACCACCGCCACCACCGATAGTCACAATATCACCAAAAGCACTATCCCCGCCGTTAAATCCATCCGATCCACAGCAATCATTACTAAGCCCTTTTGCACCAACTACTACGTTTACTTCTCCACTAACTACTATTGTTGATGAATTTACACCACCAGCCCCACCACCACCGCCAACTGCATTACCGCCTGCGCCTCCTCCAGCGACAACCAAAACTTCAACAGTACAATTATTGGAATTTACTGTAAAAGTATCAATTCCAACGTCAGAAAAAGTATGAATTTTATATCTATCCACTATTGTAATATGACCACCAGTTGCATCACAATTATCTCCTATAAACACATCGGAAGAATTAACAGAACTAACAGCTCCATAACTTTCAACATTACCTGCAAGTCTATTACTTGCAATAGAATCAGTATATAACAAACCAACTTTAGGAGTTTGTTTATTTGATAAAGTGTATGTTGAACTATTAACAACAGTACAAGTAATTACTCTTGTTTCTCCTACATTCAAACTAATTGGAAGACGAGGATTTGTGTTGGAAGAATTACAAGTTAAATTTTCCTGTTGATTAAATCTAAATTCATTTACAACAATTGAATTAAAATAATTATTTTTTAATTGAAATGAAGAATTATTAGAACCAATATTATAGGACTCAATTCCAACAGTATCAGAAGACAATTTTAAATCAGAAACTTTTTTTGAAGAGCTTGAGCCAATTCCTGGAAATCCACCCATGGTATTAATGACAACAATAGCAATAACTATAACTACAGCTAATATTATTAGATACTCTGTTGCTGTTTGAGATCTCTTCATTCTATCTTTTCTCACCATTGTTACTTAAAAAGTTATTGAACTAAACTCAAACCATTTCCTGAATCATATAATTGTGCAATTTCAGTAGAATTAAGAGCACGATTCCAAATTGCAACTTCATCAACAGCTCCTTTCCAATATTCAGAAGACAAATATGATTGTCTCCCGATAAAAGCGCCTCCTGGAGTTAAAGACCAAGAAGTAGTTTTAGTTTGAAAAAGATCAGTATTAACATAACCTTTTGCAGTTGAACCATCATAAGTGTAACATAATAAATACCATACTCCAGTCGTTAGATAACCACTAGAAGTACCTACTCCATTTCCCCATCTACCATGACATGCAGCGGTGCCACACGCTCCAACAAATTCACAGGAAGATCCTGAACCGTAGGAAAATGCCCATTCATAATGATCTAATATCGCACCATTTGCCCAAGCACAAACTGTTCTTGAACTAGTTCCACTAGGAAAACTATTTGAATTTGCAATAGTTATTGCATTATTTGAACTTGAGAAATTTCTTGCAGAACCTAATTTTCCTGAAACAATAGAAGGACAAGTTCCAACACAACTACCCGTATGACTATTTCCTGAAGAATCATTAAAAGTTGTTCCAGCATCATCGAGTGGCCAATATCCAACTAAACCAACTCTAAGAGAAGATACATTTCCTGGAGCAGCATAGCCACATTGCCCAGATACATTTCCATTATTAACCCAATTACCATTCGAGCAATTCAGATAACTTGTACCATTACAATCTGTTTGATTAACCACACATATAGGTGTTTGTGCACCAGATAAAGATAAACTGTAACCATTACTATTATTATATAATTGCATTATTTCATTTGCACTTAAAGAACGATTCCAAATTGCAACTTCATCCATTAATCCAGTAAAATAACGTCCACAACAGCCAGTACCTAATCTAATAGAATCAGTACGACCAGTACAAACACTTTGTGAATATGATACAGTACTAGATAAATTACCATTTACGTAAATGCTAAGATCAGTTGAATTAGTAGTAAATGATACAAGATACCAAGTAGCTGCCTGTATAGAACCACCGCTTGTTAATTGAGATCTTGTTGCAAACCCACAACTTGAATGATAAACTGATGATTCAAAATTACCTCCTGACGCCAAAGATCCACCATATAAAATCCAGGCACCATAGTCAGAATCTGCTCTTTTAGTCAAAAATTCGCCAAATTGATTTACAGAATTTGCGTTAACCCAAACTGAAACAGTCAAATTTGAAGGATTTAAAGAAGCGGAATTGGGAACGTTAATATAATCATTTCCATCAAATCTATATGCACCACCGACTTTTCCTGATAAATTATAAGTCGCACCATTGTTAGTTCCAGTATTTCCATTCCCACTTAAATCTGAAATATTTCCATCAAAAGGATAATATGCGATAAGTCCTTGTCTCATATTACTTAAACTTACAGGATTAAAATATCCACAGTTTCCTATAATTTCGCCCTGATCAACAAAACTATCCCCATTGCAAAGCAAATAATGAGTGCCATTACAACTACTTTGACCTGCACCACAGAAAGGAATTTTAGGACCAGATAAAGATAAACTTAAGCCATTACTTTCATTATATAATTGCAATATTTCCGTCGTATTAAGAGAACGATTCCAAATTGCAACTTCATCTAAAAAACCTTTGTAAAAAGACCCAGTGCTTCCCGCATTTCCTGCTGCACCAATTCGTGCAGAATATCCCGAAGGAGTATTTAATGCTTGAAAAACATCACCTGCTATCTGAATATTTCCATCAACCCAAATGCCAGAAACATTTCCTTCTTCATTACTATATCTAAAAACCACTAAATGCCAATTCCCATCTGAAGTATCATAACTAGTAGTAATATCATTGCCCCATCGTTCCCAATAAATGTTCCCAGAAGAAGGATATCCTACTTCTAAAGCCATTTCCTGATAATAATTACCAGAATATCCATAGTAAAGCATTGTACCCCTATTTGTTTCTGGTTTCATCCACATTGCTATTGTTCTACTTGAAGAAGAAAGAGGAAATGAATTAGAATAAGCACTTAAATCAATATAATCACTTCCATCAAAACTATAAGCACTACCCACTTTTCCGGATTGAGTATATGTTGCACCGAAATTATTTCCATTAACACTATTCCCGCTTACATCAGAAGTATTCCCATCTAAAGGGTAATATGCAACTAATCCATTTCTAAGTGCTAATACAGTTGCACTAGGAACATAAGGAACGTCAGAAATTTGGCTTCCTGAACTTACATTGCCATAACTATTTACATTTCCTGCTGTTCTTGTTGCACCTAAAGAATCTGTATAAGATAGTCCAATAATTGGAGTTTGTTTATTTGTAATAACATAATTTGAACTATTTACAGCAGAACAATTAACAATCATACTCTGCCCAACATTTAATACAATAGGTAACATCGGATTTGTATTCGAAGAATTACAAGTCAAATTAGTTTGCTGATTTACGCGAAATTCTATAACTGTGATTGTATCAAAATAATTATTCTTAATTTTAAACATAGAACTATTAGTTCCAATTGAATAACTTTCAATTCCAACTGTATCTGTTTGAAGTTTGTAATCAGAAACTTTCTTAATATTATTTCCACCAATTCCTGGAAATCCACCAAGAGTATTGATTGCAACTATTGCGATAACTACAACTACTGCTAATATGATTAGATACTCGGTTGCTGTTTGAGACTTTCTTAAATTAGTTTTCATTTTGTTTCAATCTATATTATTATTTTTACTTAACCTAGAGCATATCTTATTATAACAATACCTGATCCACCCTTACCACCAATGGCATCACTGTAGCTTCCACAATTACCACCGCCACCACCACCACCAGTATTAGAAATACCATCCAAAAAAGTTGCATCCCAATTATGTTGTGCATTACCGCCTCCACCATTTCCACCAATACCGGTAGGCAGACCACCACCACCACCAGCAAACCAACCAGCAGGACTTCCAGCAACAGAAATAAATTGATTAAAATATAATCCAGCTCCACCATTTGGTGCAGTAGCAGGATAACCAGCACCACCGCCACCACCACTAAGGCCAGTACTAGAATAAGCAGCTCCACTATTACCTTGCCCAAAAACACCAGATGCTCCGCTTTGAGTCCGATAACAAACAGTACCTCCTCCACCAGAACCACCAGAAGTTGGCTCTTCACCATACCAACCACCTTCACCACCACCAATAGCTTCTAGTGTATCAAAAATAGAATTTTCACCATGAGTAACCTCATCCCAAGTATGACCAGAATTTCCACCAGCACCAACTACGACGTTATAACTTCTATTACTTACTAAATACCCACGATCATAAATTAGTCCTCCAGCTCCTCCGCCAGCTCCACCATCAGTTCCACCGCCACCACCACCAGCAACAACTAAAACCTCGACTTCACAACTTCCTGAATTCACTGTAAAATTATTCGTTCCAATATTTTTAAAAGTGTGAATTCTATATCCATCAATTTCAGTAATATTTCCACCAGTAGCACTACATGCAGTTCCTTGGAATACATAATACCCACAATATTCATCAACTTCTCCATTATTAACCCAAACACCTTCAGAACAAGTAACGTAATCTGTTACATCACAATAAAAATCTCCTAACATACAATCAGGTGTCTTTGCACCAGATAAAGATAAACTTAAACCATTTCCATTATTATACAATACATTTATTTCTGTAGAATTCAAGGCACGATTCCAAATTGAAACTTCATCTACACCACCTTTAAAAAAAGCACCACTTCCTAAATTCTGATCATTTTGACCACCAATACTATAATACTGACTTACATCAGTTTCAGTAGGTCTTATTCTATCTCCATATGTAGGAGAAGGAGCTACATCAGAATCTAAAAAACCATCAAGTGTGTCAGTATCATCGTCATACCTTAAGATAGCATGATGCCAAACACCATAACTAAAAGTACCTAAAGATACTGGATCAACACCCCAAACTCGAATAAAAACCTCTCCATTAAATAATTCAACTTGTGAATCATGAAAACCAGCATTATTCTGTGCTAATTCATTTTCTGAAATAATAACGCCATCAACATTTGATTTAAACCAAACAGATATTGTAACAGAATCACTATCAAAATCAGAAGTCAAATTATCAGTAAAAATAGTATCATCAATTCCATCTAAACTATACATACCGCCTACTTTTCCAGATTGATTGTATATGGCACCAACACTATTTCCATTATTTCCATTTCCACTTTCATCAGAAGTATTTCCGTCTAATGGATAATACGCAATTAAACCAACTCGAAGAGCGCCAATATCTTCTGGCGAAACATATCCGCATTGCCCAGATACATTTCCATTATTAACCCAATTCCCATTCGAGCAAGTATAATAAGTTGTATCTTCACACTTAGTTTGTTCATCTGCACATACAGGAATATTATTTCCGTATAATAAATATCTGACAATCACAATACCTGAACAGCCATCACCACCATTTGAAGCTCTAGCTCCGCCACC
>CAZKZU010000029.1:0-22772 GCA_964557345.1 uncultured Methanosarcinales archaeon | reverse complement strand
ATCAAGGAAAAAAGTATACTGCCTGACTATGAGCTATTTGGACGTATGAATAAAAGGAGCAGCGAGGAATGACAATGACGAGCGTGGCGACAATAGACAGGCGAATGCCGGCAAAATGAAGAAAAGCGAATTGGTAGAATACTTTTTGACAAATTAATAGCATACTTATTTCTTAGCAATATTCCACATTAATTCAAAGTAAACTTTCATTTCTTCTGCAATTATAGTATTTCGTATCTCAATTACATACGGTTTATCTGTGGTATACAAATATGCTATATGTTCATTGGTTATTACAAGACCTACCTTAGAAGGTACATCCAGGAATTTACAGTCTCCGACTTTTTTATATAATCCAATTATTTCCTGCATTCGATATTTCTCTGCCCAAATTGATTTAATATCTATTTTTTTATTTAATTTCATTTTACTGAATTCCTTAATCAGTTTCTCAAGGAAAATATTTGAGCTTAAACTGATTGAATGAGTATTGCCGATTATGTAGCAATATTTAATTTTGCCTTCTTTGGCTGATGAGAATAAATTATAATCATATTGTTTTTGTCCTTCTATACCTTCCAATGTGACAACTTTCGATTCAGCTTTAGATTCCATTTTTTTAAGTCTTGGAATTAAGCTTTCTAAAATACTTTCTTTGCTTTTAACAGCAGAAATAATCTCACTTATTTCATTTACAGCATAATTACTTTTATTATCTTTTTCAATTTTGCTTACAAATCCCTTTTTGACTAATCTTTCTAATACATCGTAACAAGTTGATTTGTGAACTTTAGTATCTTTGGAGATTTTATATGCAGTTAGTTGGACTTTTCCAACCATGTATAAGTATAACTTTATCTCTAACTCATCCAAGCCATACTCTAGTAAAAGAGTCTTCACATCATCATTCATTATAGTAAGAAGAACATAGTATATTAAAAATCTTTCTATTTTAGTCGGCTCTTTCCGACTACTTTGTTATAAAAGGTAAAATAGTTTACCACATTTCTAAATATAGAGTAAATTTAAAATGGTAAAAAATCTGAAAGATATAGTTAGTTGTGGAACAGAGCTAATTAAAAGAGATTGTAAAAATCTAAAAGAGGCAATTGCGAGAGGAATTCGTCGAGAAATTCGTCTAACAAAAGGCCACGTTAAGGATTTAAAATGGCAATATAATACTGGTGGACTTAAAGATTTAATTAAATACGATCTTCGTGCATGCAATAGTTATAGAAATGATTTTTATATCAAATGTCTTATGGTCGGACTTTTAGTATCTTATGTTTATGTTCCAATTAAGGGGTGTAATTTATTTATAGAATACGATAAAGAACAGCAAGAACGTGCTAAATCATGTATCGCACTTACACAGGCATACTTAAATGAAATTGCAGGAAAAGACAAAATTCTAGATCTTAAAGAAACACTAACATTTCTTGAATCAGCTAATTACTCTGGAGCAATAAGAGACACAGAAAGATTGAATATCGAATGGAAAGAATTAGCGTATACAAGCGAGGAAGATAGAAGAGACAATATGGGTACCTACGTTATATCTGTTGGTGAACCTAAAAGAGAACTATTTACTTACAATGGAAAGGATTTAGAAAAAGCTATGCGAACATATAGATTGAAACAGAAAAAATATAATCTCTAAGAATAGTCCTTAACAATACTACGATAACAATATAAACTGAGTAAATAGACATAAATATATGAAATATTCCAATTCTGAATTCGAATCAAAGACCTTTAAAGATGTTGATTTCTCTAAGGAGAGTTTTATTAACTCTACGTTTTTTAGTTGTATTTTTGAAGGTTGTAATTTGTCAAATGTGGATGTGACTAATGCTAAGTTTAGGAATACGGTTTTTATTAGTTGCAAGATTTTGGGAATCGATTTCTCTAAAGCTAATCCGTTTCTTATGAGTTTTGGTTTTAATAAGTGCAATATTTCATTGTGTGTTTTTTCAAATCTAAAACTTGAGTCTACGAAGTTTACTAATTGTCAGATTAATGACTCGGACTTTGAAAATAATAATTTGTCTAAAGCTAGTTTTGAAGGATCGACTTTTTTGAATACTACTTTTTCTAAAAATAATCTTAGTCGTGCAACTTTTAGAAATGCTAAGAATTACGCCATTAATCCGAATACAAATAATCTTAAGAAAGCTAAGTTTTCTCAACCAGAAGTTGTTTCTTTGCTTGATGTGTTTGATATTGATATTGAATAGACCACTGATGCAGGCAGAGGATTTTATATAAGCCAAAGTTAACCATATATTTAAAAACATAAATTAAATCTTTATTTGCATGAAACATTTATTTGTTGTAAGGCATGGAGTTTATGACTCTAATAAGAGACTCGGTTTAGCTGGAAAGATGCAAATTGAGTGTATTGGAGAGCAAATTCAACAAATTCTTAACGGAGGTTCTTCATATTTAATGTCGTCAACTGCACCTCGAGCTACAGATAGTTCAGAAATATTAGAAAAGCAATTGAATTTAGCTACAAAAGTTGAACTTATGAATAGACTTTGGACTGGAGTGGACGGATTTGGATTTAATCCTAATTACAAACAATTAATGAGAATGGTTAAAAAAAGAGGAGAAAATGTCGACGGTCTTGTTATAGTAACTCATTTTGAAGTAGCTGAATATTTTCCAAGATTATTTATGTATCAGGAATTTAAAAAAGAAGAAGATTTTACTGGAAAAGTTAAAACAGGACAAGCAGTTCATATTAATATGCAAGCACAGTCGTACGATATTTTACCTAAAATAATAGAACAACCATACAAAGTAATTAATCTAATGGGTAGTCGCCCTTAAATAATTTTCCGCATACGTTTAAAGAATCTATAGGAGTAGTTTTGTTTTTGCAAATTGTTACGGATTTGGTTGTTAATACTATTAATCTAGGTAAAGTTAAAAGAATATTGTAAGTTGAGCCGAGGTTAACTTTATTTATTCCATAATCTAAATCGTGAGATAATAGTCCGGTCCATTTTAATAGTAATTTTCGATCTACTTTTAATGTTGCAGAAATATCTCCACCGGCGTCAATTGAACATTCTAAATCTTTAGAGATTAAAGAAGCTGAATCAATCTTTTCTGAATACGATAATGGATCACTATGCGCGTGTAAATCTAAATTATACATATCGCTTTCTTTTTTATCTTTACTTATTCCTAGAACTACAAATTTAAGTTCAGGAACTGATTTTAAAGGCAAAGGAATAATTAACGAGAAACCTTCTGCAAAAACTCTTTTATTCTTAACTTCTTTTTTACTTGCCCAGATTTTAAAGGAAGATGGAATTGTATTTATATCAGGAACTTCAGTTTTAATTGAATATTCTGTTTTTTGCGTATAGGGTTTTTTTGCCATTTTTTATTCATAAAAATTTTAAATGTTTATTTAGCGTATTTCTTAACAACTATATCAACTTCTTTTAATATTTTTGAATTATCTTGTGGCACATATTTTTTTAATGCCTTGTGATATTTTTCTATATTTGAAAGGAAATCTAGTAAAACGATTTCATTGAATTCTTCACATAGCTTTCCATAACCTAATTTCTCTAAGTAATATGCATTTAAATATTGTTCGAAATGGTTTTTAATAGGAATACTAAATATAGGCTTTTTCAAATGAAGACCTTCTCCAATTAAAGTCATTCCACCATTGCATACAATAGATTTACATTCTGCAAGATCTCTAAAGAACACAGTTTCATTAAACTTTCTATAAATTATATTTTTGTCTCTGGCATTTTTATTTAATCCATATACGACAAACTCTTCATGTGCTAAATTCTTTAGTGCGTCTGCTAATTCAGAAAAAGTTTCAGTAGATGCATAGACAAGCACTCTTTTGCCCAAGATTGGCTTTTTTATCCTAAGTATCTTTTCTCGAAGAACAGGAGGAAATAATTTTGTTTTAGATCCGTTTACTTTTGGATAAAAGAAAGTTGTGATTAAATATTCTTTTGGACGCATTACAAAAAGCCGAATTGTAGCGTGAGCAGTAAGTTTTGCCATATGCATCTTATCGTTTTCAATATCACAATTAGTAATCATATGAATATTATCGATGCTAATCATGGGAATTCCAAGAATTTTACTAACTAAACTCGAGAAAAACTCAAAGTCTGTTATAGTTAAATCAGGATCGAATTTCTCAATTATGCTAAATAATCTCCGTAAATTATGATTTAAATCAGAAGGTAATTTGGAAATCCAATTGAAGAAAGTTTTACTATTAACCATTTCATTGTTTTCAAAAACTAATTCTGCACCATCTATAGAATATACGTTTCTAAACATTTTGTGTAAGTACGCATAAGAATCTTTACTAGCTATAATCAAAACTTTATGATTTTGCTTTAGAAGGTGTCTAATTATAACTGCACTTCTAATTGCATGACCTTTTCCAACTCCAGCGACTGCATAAAGAATATGTTTTCTATTATTTCTGCGTCTAGCTGAGTTCCAATGTATTTTATTTATACATTTTAGATAACGTATGAATTTTTGAAGCATTTGTTTACACCAGTTTAAGTATATTTTATTATTATGGTATTTTAGGTTATTTTAGCATATTTACTATTTTCTATTATATTTAAGGCATTTTATTGCCTTTTTAAAGATTAAGGAGCTATTGTGATGTTTACTCTGCTACTTTCAGATTGATTTACCTTCAAGATATTACTATTTGCGAAAATGAAGAAGGAATTAACGTTATCTAAAGGAAAAGCAAATCCATTTCCTGTTGCATTAATGGTAAAATTAATCCTATATTTTAATCCTGGCTTTAAATTTAAAATACTTAAAGGATTAGATTCCGCACAAAAGTATCTGTAGCTATTTGCACAAGCAATCGCACCTGACGGAACAATTCCTTTTAGTGTCATCATATTTACCGTTAAATTATAATAAGTTTGATTGAGTTTTGTTATGTTTAATGACTCATTTTCGGATCGGAAATTTTCTTTTGAGAAAAAGACAGTATAATTGAAATAATTAATATCAGAATCAGTTTTATTAAATGATAATAACATCAAAGATACGTTTCCTGAACTATTTGTTCTGCCTGATGTAAATAAAGTTGTGTCATTTTGATAAGCTTCAACTATTACATTCGATAATAAAGCTGCAGTATATTTTCTTAAGACTCTATAGTTTGCACTAAAATATTGATTTATATTTGAACTTGGGTCCATATTAGAAGAATTACAATCAAAATCATAACAGTTTATGTCTGAGTTAGTTAAATCTATTGAAAGATTAGTTAAAGATAATTTTGAAAGAAAAATCTCAGTACTATCAACAATAGTATAAAAAGTCACAACTGAATTATCAAAATAAGTTGAATTAATAGTTATATTTGAAGAATCCTCTATTTGCGTATTACCTGAATTTGTGAAATAAGAATTATTTATATTAACATAAGAAGATTTTTTTATTGTGAGGGAGTTATTGGAAATTAGTTTATTAATATTTGAACTGCCTACACTATCGAAAATTATGTTCCCATCACTTAAAGAATATGTTGAATTAGAAAGAGTAAAGTTATTGGATTTAATTAAAAAACCAGATTGTTGAATGTAATTTATCGTTGAGTTATCAATTAGTGCAGAACTTCCGTTGCTAAAGGTTATTGAAACTCGACCATCTTTTACACCCATATTTGAAGCAGCATCTAATTTAGATTTATTCATTTCAAATAATGATCCTGATTTAAAATCAAAAGAAATATTGGCACCAGTTGGAAGTATTAATGTTGAATTAATAAGACGAAGTTTTCCTGCAATTACATAGTTTGTTGCATTACTAATTTGAAGATTTAAAGAAGTACAATTAACTTCTGTTGAACTTGAGCTTAGAAGAGAGAAATTTCCTTGATTGCAATTAGAGGCTTCTGATAATACGAAAGAGGATTGTATCAAAAAAAGAAGTAAAGATAAAGCAAGCAAATTGAAAAACTTGTTTTTATTCATTTTTCAATAACCTCACTTGAATCAATTGAATTTGGATTAATAGAATTTAAATTAATTGGATCTAGATATATATCTGTATTACCACATTCTCCATCCATACATTCAACGTCATAGGTTAACATAAAGGTTTGATTAACAGGGCAAGTGTAATTTGTTGAGGAATACATGGTGCAATTTGAATTCGAAAGAGATACACCATTACTTGTAATTTCGTAATACCCGTAAGGAACATAATAATTTACAAAGTGATCACTAAATAATCCCGATGCTTGATTACTGCAAGTATAATTAAAAGAATAATCTCCTGATTCAGAAAGATTTAAATTAGAATCAAACTCAATTACATTTGCTAATCCGAATGCTAAACGTGAACTTGTATTTTGAAACATCACAAGGTCGTCATCAATATTTTTTATTGTTAAAGACACATTAGTTGCATAAAAAGGGCATTCTGTTCTTATGCCAATGTATTTGTCACCGTAAACTAAATTACATTCTTCCCAAACAGACGGAACTTTTGAACAAGATATGATACCAGTTAAATTTATTGGGAATTTATTATAACAATAACATAATCTATTTGAAGAATTATCATCATCATGAGAAACGTTACAATAGTCAGAATATTTCTCATTGCAAAAACCAATATAATTACCTTCTTTCATTATTTTATTATTTCCAATACCTATTTCACCATATACGTATTGAGGTAAAAATTCTAAATATTCATATCCTGCAGAACTTGTTATTGAAAGTTCTTTGCCTTTTAAAAGAGAGACTGAATAGTTTAAACTATCTATTTCATCAGGCAAAGTAAATATTTTGGAATATCCTGAGTCTAATCTTTTTGCAAAAGAAATTTCGTTATCAATTCTTCCTATGTAAAGAGAAACTGCTTTTTCATTTTTCGTTTGCGAAAATTCATTGGTTCGATTAACTACAACAGATATAATTACAATCATAAAAATAAGAGCGATTGATAATACAATCATGAATTCAATTGCACTTTGAGATTTTTTAGGAGTCATTATTTTCAGTTGAACCATTTTTGGTATTTTATATTTTGTATTTTTTATATTATTTTGAAATTTGTAATCTTTTTTAGTTTGTTTTAGCATTCGTTTCCTATATAACATAAATAGGATTTAAAAATAAAAAAACTATTCTATAGTATAGATTGTAGCATTCTTTCCACAAGACTCAACATAGATCTCTTTCTTTCCTTCACTAGTTAAGTTTCCAGTTTCAGTACCTTTACAGCCATTAAAATTTAATTTAACGCTACTAAAAAATACAAATTCTGTACTTATACCATTCATATCTGCAAGCATAACTAAAGTGTTATTGTTATCACGAATTGAAATATTTTTAATATTTCCTGGAAAATCTAAACTAAGTTTTATTCTTGAATTTGCACCTTGATATACAACTTTCTCAGCAGTTGATACAATTTCAGCCCCTGCTAAAGTTATTTGTTTTGAGCTAGAGGATACCTGCGCATCAATTGAAGAAGAATAAAATATTCCAAATATTGGCACAAGTAAAAATATAGCAATACCAAGAATAAGGAGATATTCAAAGGATACTTGAGCTTTAGAGTTGCTTTTAAGATTAAATGTAGTTTTATTTAACTTCATCTTAGCCTTTATTTTTTTAGTATTCATTTTCATAACCTTTTTGATAATTGCTATTTAAATTCATTTTCTATTAAACTTTGTACTATTAAATCATCCCAACCGCTTGACACTAAATTGTGTTTAATTTCTACAGGAGGAAGATTTGCTTTTTTAGCTTCTTTTATGTAATCTATTATAGATTGAAGATTTGTTCCAACTTTTGGGACAGGAATTTGTATTTTTACTTCTGAAATTTTAGCTTTTAGTTGCTGATCTAAACTTTTTTCATCTTCTTCTGGAGTTCCTGAAAGACTAACTTTCCCGAATTTGTTTTTACTTACCGAGACTCTTGATGAAGATGAATTTTTGGAGGCATTTTTAAAAGAAATTATAGCAAACATAACAAGTACAACTATTCCAATTGCAACTAAACCTTTTAGTAATTCCGGGGACGCTGAACCAATGTATTTTTTCACAGATGAATCTTTTGGAATAACAGGATCTTTAACAGGAGGAGTATTAACAACAGTATTTGTTGAATTTGAATCATTAATTGTAGTTAATAAAATTGCAGTTTTAATTCCAGAAGAATCAATTTTATTTGTTGCAGAAGAATATTGTTTATCAACCACTGGGTTGTCAATATCGCTACTTTTAGCATAATAATAGGAATAATAAGTGCTATCTATTTCAGTTAATTGACCGTTAACTGAACTATTAAACGTTAATTTTTTACTTGACTGAGGAGAAATAATGAATGAATCCGCCCTAATGTCCACACTTGCAGCTTTTAAACAATTATTATATAAAATGATAGTTACTGGAACTGTTGTAAGATTTGCACTTAAATTAATTTTTTGAGACATTATTTGATTAGTATCTAAACTTTTATCTGCATTAATATAACAATCTATATTTCCAGATACTATTTCTAATTTTTTAGAACTTGATATAAAATTAAAACTATTTCCATATAAATCTTTTGTATTTATTAAAACTCCAGGGATTGTTATATTTCCTGCAAATTTCGGTCTATATTCCTTATAGATTTCTACGTTTTCGCCAGGATTAAGTAAATCTATATTATAAGTACTGTTTGAATTATAAAGTTCCATTTCTCTTGAAGCAGGAAAAGATAAACCTATGTCATAAGCGTCTAATTCACCAGTATTTTCTATTTTAAATCCCACTCTTGTTATTGACCCAACTGAAGGTTTATCTTCTGGAATAATTGTTATCAATAATCTTGGTTCTTTAAGTTCGATTTTTGTTTTAAGATTTTCATATGCGCTAAAATTCATTTTATCTGAAATTAATGTACTTGTAATGTTACTTGAAGAATCATTAATAAAATAAGGTGCTTTTAATTCATACGAATATATTTGTTTTGATTCTAAAGGCTCAAGGTTAAATATTAAATCAGTAATAATTGGTTTATATATAAATTGATCTGGAACTGTATCGAAGGCATATAATTTATTAAAGCCTCTACTGTCTAAGTTATTTTTTATAGACACGGTAACTTTTGCTGTTTGATTTTGTTTTAATGTAGAAGGAGATAAAGTATGAGTAAATGTTAATGCATTTTGAAAAGGAAATACAGTTATGCTTTTAGATGCCACAATATTTTTTTTAGTTGAAACTCCAGTTGACGAAGTACTAAAATACGAGCCATTTATTTTAAATGTCACAGTTGTTGTTTTATTAACATTAGGAAGAATAAATTCAAAATATCTATTATCGTATGCGTCAGTTAGATTATCTAAAGTAATTGTTGCATTATGAAAGAATTCAATATCATTAATATTTGAAGCGCTTAGAGTTAATAGTATGTTAGATATTTTGGAGGAATCATCTTTTGACATATGAATTTCAAGAGTAGATGATTCAGTTTCAAGTAAAGAAGAATCTTTTGTACTTAATAATACAGATAGTGCACCACTAACAGAAGTTGGAGTTCCTGATACAAATTTAGCGTTCAGTTTTTTAGTCGGGTTCTCTATTAAATATTTTGAATTCAGATAAGAATCAAGAGAATAAGTTCCTTCTTCTTTAGGTTTTATTGAAATAGTTTTGACTAAATTTTCTCCAGAATTTAAAGTTCCACTAAGAGAGTAAATATTTCCATTTTTTTGAAAATCCTCATAATCAAGAATGTCAAGCATATATCCAAGAGAGGAAGAGTCAAAAGTTAAATTATAACTAACATCTCCTTCTACATTGTTTTGAAGTTCATAAACTAAATTAAGTTCATCATCTGGCTTAACAGTATTTTGGGAAAATGTTGCTTTAAGTGTAATTGGATCTTTTAATGTAATACTTGAGGAAGAAGTCCATTTTTGATAAGAGAAATTTTTGTAACCATAATTATATTTTCCTACTAAAGAGTATTGTAGAGTGTCTTTTAATTTTATTTTGTAAGAAAAACTAATTACTTTTCCAGATTGAATGTATGGATAACTATACTGTACAGTTTGACCGTTTGAAGAAATAGAACTACTTGGAACTATTAAGACACTATCTGGATAGTTTTCTTCGTATACAAAATTATTAGCGTCAGCAGTACCTATATTTTCAACATCTACTTTTACTAAAATTTCTTCTCCATAAGTTACTTCCGTTTTATCATAAGTACGAGTCACTTTAATATCAGGCAAATTTGGAGAAAATTCAAATTCAAAATTGGGCTCAACTTTAACTGTAGCTTGATTTACTCTTGAACAACAACTACCACAATCAGCACTAGTATCACCTGAGCCTGAATTTTTGTGAATGTTAAAACAAATTTTTGTTAAGCCTATACTTATATCTTGATACTTGATAGTTTTTCCTGAAAAAAGAATATTTGAATCAGCAGAAGCCACATTGGAATCAAAGTCTGATTTGGTTAATCCTAAATCGATAAATTCTGATGTGTTATCAATTTTAACCATAACAGAATTGCCAGCAGCAGATAAAAGAACATAAATATTATACCCGTTATAATAATAACTGCTTCCTGAAAATAAGGTCTTAGTTTCAATATCAGCTGCAAAACAAGATGAAGAAAAAAGAGTTAATAAAAGAATACTAAACAGAATGCTAAATACAAATAACTTTACAATATGAAATAATGACTTTTTGCTCATATACGCTCAACCTTTTTTATTTTTATAAACTTGATATTAATTTTACTTTGATACTGATTAAAAATACGGAATAACTTTAAGTAACTTAAACATAATTTTTTCTTTAACTAACTTTTAAATTAATTCTTCCTACGGAATTATGAAGACAGGGAATACACAGCGCATCATTTAGACTTAGGTCTTTACAGGCATTACAATTCTCATAACTATAAAAAGAAACATTTGCAATAAGTGCAACACGACTTCCTTTATTTATTTGTGCTTTAAACGCAGGGCAGTTAGCGGATACAAAATTAATACTTGTCGAATTATATTTATTTCTTGGCCAATAAACTGCATTACCATTTTCATAAGTCACATTACACTTTAAAGATCGATCACTATCCATTATCAAAACCATTTTTCCAATATACAAATTTGATCCGAAATTATTGGTTAAAGACAAATTGAAATTAGATTCATCAAGATAATAATCTCTACAACCTACTTGACCATAAAAATCACATCGCTGTGGTAAAATATCTCCTGGATTAAACCAGCCAAAAGTGTAAATTGCACCAATTATTACTGCAACTACAAGCATAGCCCAGCCATACGTCATTAAGAATTCAATAGCTACCTGAGATTTACCTTTAGTAACACTTTTTCTTAGAATCTTACGGATACCTTTACTCATAATGATTATCTTGGATACTTTCTTTTTAAATGTTTTGACGAGTTAATTTATAATAATTATAAGGCCTAAAGCATTGCCTACGTCATCACATCGGAATTCCTCCTTTTTGTTAGCCAAAGTTTAAAGGATGAATTTTTGGGAATTCCGACTGTGCTCAAAAATGGCTTGATGTTAAACTAATCTAAATTAGGACTAATTTGTCATATTGCCATTTTTGACAGGTCGAACTGCAATAATAGCACAAGAGAAAAAGCACGCCCGCGGGGGGATGCCACCCATACGGGGTCGCAGTGCTCCTATACGTTTAACATAAAGCAGTTCGAAGACGTAAGGCAATGCGAACAAGGAATACTGTATTTATATCAAACTTTAGAGTAGGAAGAGAGAAAAAATCATTTAGAAAAACAAATAAATCGTAGTCGGAAGAAGAGTTACTATTTATAAGTTGAAACTTAGACGCTTAAATTAACCAAAAATCCAAACAAGAACTATTTCTTATAAGATTTAACTTCTAAATGATCAATTCTTGGAGTTAACATTATTGTTGCATGAATTATTATGTCTTTGTTATTTGGCCTATAAGAATATTCTTTTATGCAAGTGTTGGCTTTTTTGTATGCTTTTTCTGCTAGTTTATCTTTATCTTCATCGTAATCAATTTTAGCATTTTTTAGTTTTGCATGTAATCTTTCGTTTTCTCGTTCTAAATGCTCTACACGTTTTTTCCAGCTTTCTATTTCTCTTGTTGATGTTCCTAAGTTTGCTCTTGATATTAATTTTTTTAAGAATCGTTTTGTTTTAGTTGTTCCTATTTTTGATCTTAGCTCATCGATTTTTTTATTATTTGAATTTATGATTCGCTCAATTGGTTCATTTTGATTTATTGCTTTTCCTTTTATTTTTTCTTTTCCTTTTTTGTATTCACTTTTTAGATAATCAACATTGTTGTTAACGACTTCATCCATTTTGTCGCTTGCAAATCCTGTAATACCGCTTTTGTAAATTGGTCTTGCTAATTTGTTTTTTGCATCTTGTATTGCAGATTCAATTGTTTCTTTTATGTTTCTTTTTATTGGCAAAACTTTTATGTCATCAAATTCTTGTCTGAAACTTAAGCCTTTGAAAGGATTTCCAACGGGCATTGTTTTACTTGTCAAGTCGAATACAAATGGCCCTTCTAAATCCAATTTAACGCCTCTAAATTCTCTTGGCTCTACTACTATTTTTAGATTTGGAACTAAGACTTTGTCTTCAGAAACAACAGCCATAATTTTTAAGTCATCAGAATATTTTTCAACTTCTTTTTTTAGCACATCTAGGACGCCAGTATCTACGTAATTATCATCAGCACTTGTTTTACTTATTGTTGCTTTTTTTATTTTACTTGTATCAATATTTAGATTTGTTTCTTTGTCTTTATGATTTGCTAATGCATCTTTATTGTTGATTAATTTTATTTCAGAAGGATTTAATGGACCGCCATGATAAGAATAAAGCCATCTTGCGTGCATGATTTCTTTTTTGTTATCGATTGCATTATTGTATACGAAATCACCAGTTGTTAATTGACCAACATCTGCTTTTAATTTTGCAGGATTTAAATCCATTGCAACTGCTACTTTTTCAATGTCGTTTTCAGTCCTTAGACGGCCTACAAATCTTGTTCCAATGTTACCAAATACTTTGTAATCAATATCTCCAGGATTTTGTGTTGCTAAGATTATTCCAAGACCAAATGCTCTTGCTTGTCTAATTAATAGCTCTAACATTTTTTTACAAGGAGGTGATGCTGGAGGTGGAGGTAATATTCCTGCTAACTCATCGAAATATAAAATATATTTTAATTTTTCAGATCCGCCTTTGTTAAGTAAGTATTTATAGATTTCTTGAAGGATTTGCTCAACAACTAATTGTTTTTCTTCTAATGCTAATGAACGCATATCGAAAATCGAAAGAGAATGGTCTTGAAACATTTGTTCTACGTCAATTTCTTTACCTTGACTCCAGGCTTGTTTTGACGGTGATGATAGAAGGAGGTTGATTGAAGCAGAAATCTTTTTTCTTTCTTTTTCTGTAATAAAATCATCAAGTGCTAATGAGCCCATCATTTCAAACGGGGGATTTGTTATTTGAGAAATTAAAGTACTAATCGTTAAATCTTTTGCATCGTTCCAATTTTGAATTAGAATTGATGAAATTAATGCTTGTGCTTTTTCTTTTATGTTGCCAGTAATTCCACCTAACTCACAAATAGATTGACTTATTGGGTCAACAAAGTTTGGAATTAACATCGGATCGTCTTCTGTTATTTTTTTGAAATTATCTGGAGCATTTAATTTAGGAATAAGTGAAACAGGAATACCAACTGAGGATTTCGGAGTGTAAATTTTGGTGTTAATATGTTCTAAATTTTTTGCTAAGGAAAGCTTTACTTTTTGAGCTTTAAGATTAGAAACATATTTTTCAGCAACTGATTTTGCTTCAGATTCTGATTTCACAAAAGGCCTAAAATCAAACTGTTCATTTGCAATAGCAAGCCCACCAATATCTCCTTTTGGATCAATTGCAATAACTGGAATTCCTTTGATTAATGCTTCCTCAACAAGAACCTTACACATAACAGTCTTACCTGAACCAGTAGTTCCTAATATAGCAGCATGTCGAGTTAGCGCATCTAAATCATAATAGAAAATCTTATCGGGATTAGCTTTACTATTACCAATTTGTGCTGAGGTCATAGATAATTTCAGTGTAGAAGGGATATTTAAAGTGTGTGGTTTTAATATATTAATAACATAAACTTAAGAGCTAAATAAATTAATAATACAAAATAACCAAAAAACTATTTCGCTTTAGCCAATAGCTCTTCTAGGAATCTCTTTCCAGTCTTGGTTCTAAATATTGGTTTTCTTTCGTTTAGTACATACTGGATAAATCTTGCGTTTTCCTCTGTTGAAAAACTAGATTTAATTTGGGATTGACTTAGCTGACCTAATGTGTCTGCTTCCATTACCATGATTTCGTAAGGACTTTCTAATTGTTCTGCTTTATCATGGATACCAACTAGTTGGGATATTCTTTCTATTTCATTTTCTTGATAGTTTAATTTTGTAAGAATAGATTTAGATAATTCTGCTCCTCTTTTCATATGAAATTCTTTTGCATTGTTAATGCTGTCATAATTACATGTTATTCCATCAAATAATCCAGAGTAACCTATATCATGCAACCACATTGTTGACAGAAGAATATGTCTGTTTCCGCCTTCTGCATCTACGAGTTTATTCATCCAATTTACTGTTTCAAGAGTATGAGGTAAATCCCAATCTGGTCTGCCTTTTGTCAAATAGGAGGATGCTATTTTGGATAATTCTAATTCTGAATTTACAGATACAAACTCACCTTCTTCTAAAGTTGGAGATTCTTTGAAAACAAAAGTTTTATCTTTATAATCGATATAAACTCTTTTTTGTTGCATTTCTTTGCCTAATCTAAAACCGTATTCACATAATCCTTCTAAAAATGTATTATTACTAATTGCTTTTGCACGGGGACTCCATAAAAAATTCATTTTGTAAAGTTTTTCTCTGTACTTAGATGCACTAGCTCTACCAACTAAATGCTCTTCTCGAATCATGCAAGGAATTGAAGGCCAAACTGAACCATCAAATTCCATATTTATTTTATCAACAATATCTTGAGTTTCGGCTAAACTATATTCTTTCCCGCCATCATATCCTGCTACTGATCCAACTGTAACAACTCCACTTAGTACTGGTCCGATTGCTTCTTGATTATAACTCATATTTTATCACCTTAGGGTATATTTAGCTAGTATATAAAATGAAAGTATTTATATATTAGTTCCCCCCTTAGGGGCTATGTTATTATAATATAAAGCTTGCAAAGGAGAATAAAGATGGACAACGAACTAAGTAGCGCATTGGAAGAGATTGGATTTACTAGCGGGGAATCTAAAGTGTATCTAACTCTTTTACAGATAGGAGAATCTAAAGTTGGACCTATTATTACTAAGTCGGAGATATCTAGGTCAAAAGTTTATGATATTCTTGAGCGACTAATTAAGAAAGGAGTTGTTAGTAAAGTTGACAAGAATGGAGTTTTGTTTTATCAATCTTTATCGCCTAGCACGATTTTGGGTTACTTGAAAGAGAAGGAAGTGAAAATCAAAAAAGAAACTGAGAAATTGAATTCTATTCTTCCAAACTTACTTTCTCTGACTACAAGTAATGCAACTGATGTAAAAGTCTATGAAGGAAATCAAGGATTTAAAGCACTAATAGATAAAACAATTCTCGACTTGAAAAAAGATGACAGCTATGATGTTATGGGTATTGGTAAAACTACTGAATTCATGAGATTTTATGCACTTAAAATTTATCAAGATCAGTCTGAGAAAAAGTTTAAAGCTAGATCTATATTCGACGAAGCTGGAATGTTTAAAGCAATTGAAAGAAAAAATAAACTTCATGAAATTAGAATCATGCCACAAAATGTTCATACTCCTGCATTTTTTACTTTGTATAATGATACCGTTGGAATACATCTAGGAACTGAAAAAGAAATTTTGTCGATTGTTATTAAAAATAAAAATATTGCTGAATCATTTAGAGTTACATTTGAGACAATGTGGAATATTTCTCGAAAAATTTAATATATTATAAAAATATGTTTAAAAAAAGTAATCTGTAAATTGTTACTACTATAAAAAGATTTAAATACTATAGCTAAAACTCTTTTTTTATGGATAAAAAAATAAATGCTACTAAAATCGGGAAAATCTGCGGAGGCCTTGTAGCATTGGCATTAGGCACAACTATTTTGCTAAAAGATAATGTGCATTTTGGATCAGTCACATTACCAAATGATGCTAAAGGTAATCAATATGCAATTGGATTTTATCCACAAATTAGCGTTAGTGGGAAGAGTATTGAAGGAAATCATTATTCGATAGGAATTTGTGCAGGAATTAACGAATACAGAAAAGATTCTATTCATAATGGAAACAGTTTTGCAATAGGTTTTTTGGGTGCAGCAAATCTATATGCAACTAATACAATCCATAATGGAAATAGTACTGCTATGGGATTATTTACAGTCGAAAATAAATATGAAGTTAATTCTTCTCACAAAGGAAATTCCAAATCATTTGGAATACTAGAAGGAAGAACTACTTATGCAACTAATGCAATTCATTTAGGATATAGCATTACAAAAGGAGCACAATCTCTGGATAAAGAAGGACTTCATTTTCTTGGAAATACAATTCTTGAATAATTAGAATAATACAAAAAAATAAAAATAAATATTATAAATCTAATATCTATAATGATCTGCTTTGAATGGACCTTCTACAGGTATTCCTAAGTATTCAGATTGTGCTTTTGTCAGCTTTGTTAGTTTTACTCCTAGTTTTTCTAGATGTAATCTTGCTACTTCTTCATCTAACACTTTTGGTAATCTGTATACTCCAATTTTATGAGGTTTAGTCCAAAGTTCAATTTGAGCTAGAGTTTGATTTGTGAAACTACTGCTCATTACAAAGCTTGGATGTCCTGTTGCACAGCCTAGGTTCACTAATCTGCCTTCTGCAAGAATAAATATTTCATTCCCTTTTGGCATAACGTATTTGTCTACTTGAGGTTTAATGTTTATTTTTTTAACATTTTTAGCTGAATTTAATACATTCATTTGAATTTCATTATCGAAATGTCCGATGTTACAAACAATTGCTTGATCTTTCATTTGAGTCATGTGCTCGAATGTGATTATGTCTTTGTTTCCAGTTGTTGTTACATAAATATTTCCTTCAGTTAAACAATCTTCAATTGGTTTTACTTCAAATCCTTCCATTACTGCTTGTAATGCGCAGATAGGATCAATTTCGTTTATGATAACTCTTGCACCATAAGATTTCATTGAGTGTGCGCATCCTTTACCGACGTCACCATAACCGCAAATAACTGCAACTTTTCCTGCAATCATTACATCAGTTGCTCTTTTAATTCCATCCGCAAGACTCTCACGGCAGCCATATAAGTTGTCAAATTTAGATTTTGTAACAGAATCGTTTACATTTATCGCCGGGAATAATAATTCGCCTTTTTCAAAAATTTGATATAATCTGTGAACTCCAGTTGTAGTTTCTTCTGAAACTCCTTTTACATCTTTTGCAACTTTTGTCCATACGTTTTTATTTTTAGAGTATAAATCTTTTAGGCAAAGCATTAATTCTTTGAAGTCATCTCCTTCTTTTGAATAATCTTTGTTCAATAATGAGGGATTCTTTTCAACTTCGACTCCTTTATGAATCATCATTGTTGCATCTCCACCATCATCAACAATCATATTCGGACCAAGCCAATTGTTATCTTTACTAAAATCCATTGCTTTTAATGTACACCACCAATAGTCTTTAAGTGATTCTCCTTTCCAAGCATATACAGGAATTCCTGCTTTTGCAATTGCAGCAGCAGCATGATCTTGAGTTGAAAAAATATTACAACTAACCCATCTAACTTCTGCACCAAGTGTAACTAAAGTTTCAATTAAAACACCAGTTTGAATTGTCATATGTAAACTACCCATAATTCTTGCGCCTTTTAGCGGTTTAGTTTTCCCATACTTTTCTCGAAGAGCCATTAAACCAGGCATTTCTTTTTCAGCGATTGTTAATTCTTTTCTTCCAAATTCAGCTAATGAAATGTCTGCAACTTTGTAATCATTTTGTTTTATATTTGTTGTATTTTCTTTTGCCATTTTTTACCTCTATGTTTTAATCATACATTCTTTTTTTTATACTACTTTTTTAATCATTAAAATATTTTTATAATTTACTAAACTCTTCTTTATTGAAATAATGTAATCTTGCTGGAACTTGTTCAATTACTTTTTTTGCACAATATGTTCCATATTTAGCGCATAATTCTAAAGATAAATCTTTTGAAAGTCCAAATAAAAATCCACCTGCAAATGCGTCTCCTGCACCATTTGTATTCACAACTTCTACTTTTGAAGAAGGATATTTAATTACAGTATTTTCTTTTTTAATAATGCTTCCTTTTGCACCAATTTTAATTATCACAGTTTCTGCAAATTTACCTATAACAGATATTGCTTCTTCTGCGTCTATTCCAGAAAATGCTTCTGCTTCAGATTCATTTAAAAATAATACATCCACATAATCATTGACGAAGTTTTTAAGAGTTGCACCTAATGTTGTCACAACAAAAGCCGCAGAAACATCAAGAACAATTTTTCCGCCATGTTTTTTAGTAATTGAAATGCAGTTTTCTAAAACAGAACGTATTTGAGGATTTAATAACATGTATCCTTCAAGGCATAAATATTTAGTATTAAGCATATCTTTAAAGCCATCAACATCTTCTTGTTTTAATGCACTTTTTTCTTCGATATATGTTGCAAAAGTTCGCTCTCCGTCCTCAGTAATCATAGTTATTGCAAAACCTGTGGACATAGATTTTCTTTTACAAAAATGTCCAACAACACCAGTTTGAATTGTTTTATGTGCATATTGAGAACCATAATCATCATCGCCAATCACGCCAATAAATCCAGCTTTTCCTCCAACAATTGAAAGAGCAGAAATACTATTTGCGCAACTTCCACCAGCAGAAAATTCAACAGTATATTTTTGAATTAAGCCAAGAATTTTGTCTGCAGTTTCTTTATTTATTAAAGTCATACTTCCTTTAGCAAAACCTAATTCTTGTATGAAAGAATCTTTTACTTCTACAGTTAAATCAAGAATAGAATTTCCAATACCAACTACATCGTATTTCATATGTTAAAAATCAGACATATATTTATAAATATTATTGTTGAGAGGTGCATCCAAAAATGAATCAATAAGTATACTGCCTGACTATGAGCCGATAAAACGTATGACTAAATGGAGCAGCGACGAACGCATAGTGAGAAGCGTCGAGACTATACACAGGCGAATGCCGGAAAAAAGAATCAAAGAAACTGCACGAGTTTCATGTTCCATTTTTGTCTTTACGAGCCAAAATTGGAATTTGGCGAATTGGCAGTATACTTACAACTTATCTAGTATTAACTTAGTAGTTAAACTATCAGTTTTTTGTGAACATTTAAGGCAGAATCTGCTGCAAGCCAAAAGACCATCATATATTTTGTCAGAATATGCAATCGGAGAGAATACTTTTGAAGCAATTACATTAGTAGAAGCGATAGCTTCAAATAAATCCATTCCTTCACCATCAACTGGAATTATTGCAAGATCACAAGATATGACATTCATTTCTGGAACTAAATCAGTTGGTCCTGCAAAATAAATGGAATAAGAAGACAATGTGTCTTCGACAAACGAAGGAATTTCTTGTTCAGGCATTTCTTTTAATTTGAGTTTTTTAGTTTGCAATTTTGATTTCGATATTGTTTTTGCAGTTTTCAATTTACTTTTTGAAACAGTCTTTTTTGCCAGAGGAGAAATTGTATTTGGTTTTCTAATCAGTGTTTTATAATTTAAAAAATAACCACTATAAGGAGGATTAATCATATCAAAAAGATCTTTTATTTTGTAAGCTCGCAAAATATTAATTTGTAATAAACTTATAATATCGGAATGAGAGGACTTTTTCTCTAATACCAATTCTTTTTTAATAATAATGTTTTTAGAATAAGTTTTACCTAAATTGATTTTATCTAATAAAGAAGTTAATCTTTCAATAAAAAATTCAGGACATAAAATCTTTGTTGTTGCTTTAACTATTTTTTTGAAAACTTCTTCATTGAAGCCTTTTTCTGAACCAGATAAAAGAATATAGTCTGCCTGTTGTTTTCCATCTTCACTTGCTTCAATATAAATTACTCCGAATTGAGTTTCAAAGTAAAGCGTATTTTGGCCTAAACGTTCAGGTTTTTCAAAAGTTTGTTTTTGAATAGTTGACATCATTGAGTGAAATTCGAAATGACTTAATCAGACTTATCTGATTCATTTGGAGCTTTAAGAGTTATTTTACCATTTTTTATTTCTAAATCATATAAAATATCTTCCAATTTATTTAAGTTCCATCGAATTGAATCAAATTTCTTTCTTAAGTTACCATTTCTAAAGTCAAAATCTAGAAGTTCTTTGTAAACGTATTCTACAAAGTCATAAATATCATATACATCGTCTTTTTTTCCTTTGATTACAAGGGAAACAGCTCGTCTTACTAATTCTCCTGTAAGGTCAGCTACAGCTAAAAGATAATCATCTTGAGTTACTCCAATTTCTTCGCAACTTCTTAGTTTTAATCCGAATACAAAGTCGTAATATAAAACTCCTTCAGTATATTCTTGGCAAGCTTCACTAAAGCTTCCTTCATTTTTAAGATCTTCATTTTTAGCAAGAATATCACACAATTTTTTGAACTCTTTTTTTGCTTCAATGAATTCACTTTCACTTTCGCTTTTATTGCTTTTATGAACTGAATAAATTAATTTTTTAGAAGCTTTTAGAACAACTCTTGATTGTAAAATTAACTTTTCTCGAAAAGAATCATAATTAGCGTATTCTTTTTTTAATGTACTAAAATCTATTTTTTGGTTTTGATTCATTTTGCGTGTTAGTAGTTTGAAAGGAATAGAGAGTTTACCATTACAATTTAGCAAGCAACTCTTCAATTATCTTTTTTACTTCTCCTGGATTTGCTTTTCCTTTGGATTTTTTCATTACGTTTCCTACAAGGAAATTTACTGCTCTTGGCTCTCCTTTTTTATGATCTTCAACTGCTTGGGGACTAGTTTCAATTGATTCTTTACAGAAAGTTAATAGTTCATCTGTATTTGAGACCATTTCTAAATTATGCTCTTTTAAATATGAAATCGGTGAGAATTTTTCAGTTACTAATTTTTCAAGGATTTGTTTTGCAATTAGATCACTTACTTTTCCTTTTGAAAATAATTCTATTAATTCTAATATTTCTGCTTCGTTAATTTCTTCAATTTCATTAATATCAGAATATTTTGCAAGGAATGGAGTTGGAATTATATGTCTAAACCATTTTGTTGCTAGTTCAGGTCCTACACTATTAACTGCTTTTAAGTAAGCTTTTCCGAATACCTTATGATTTGCAATAATATATACATCTTCAAATTTAATGCCTTTGTCTTTATATTTTTCTGCAAATTCGTTTGCAAAGTCTACAGGCATTTTTGGAATTTCTATTTTCCAATCTTTTACACTAACCTGAGGTAAATCTGTGTCGATAATATATCCATAATCTGCTTCAGTTTCTTTACTTCGCATACTGTAAGTTTGACCAGATTCGCTATCAAATCCTCGAGTTTCAAGAATAAGTTTTCCGCCTTCTTTAAAGACTCTTTTTTGTCTTTCAATTTCGTATTTTAATGCTCGTTCGATGTCTTTAAATCCACCAACGTTTTTAATTTCAGCTCTAATATAACCGCTTTCTTTTATGGATACATTTGCATCCGCTTTGATTGTGCATTTTTTTATGTCAAATATTTCTAAATGATTTAACATTGCAATTAAAGTTTTCATAAACTCTCTTGCTTCTTCAGGAGTATCGATTTCTGGAGCAGTTACAAGTTCACATAATGGATCACCTGACCTGTTGTAGTCAATTAAAGTGCTGTCTGCAGTAGAGAGGCTTGCACCAACGTGAACCAAACTCGCAGGATCTTCTTCAATATGAATTCTAATTAAGTTTACTTTTTTCCCAGTTGGTAGTTCAATAAATCCTTCGTTTCCAATTGGAATTTCATATTGAGATGTTTGAAAGTTTTTAGAAAGATCAGGATAAAAATAAGATTTTCTTGAAAAGATTACATGAGGAGAAATTCTACAATGTGCAGCTTTACAAAGTTTTAATGCGTATTCTAATACTTTTTTATTAATTACTGGTTTTGAACCTGGATGACCTAAGCAAACAGGACAAACGTTTGAGTTTGGTGCTGCATTCTCGTCAACACAAGAGTTTTTACATGAGCAAAATAATTTGGAGTTTGTTTTTAGGGACATATGAATTTCTAGGCCAATTACTACGTCTTTTGTGAAGTTAAACATGTTTTTCACCGCCAATAATTAGTTCTTCTTTTGAATTTAAAGATTCAAGTAATTTTCCAAATTCTAATAAAGTATTTTCTTTAAAGTGATCAGACATTACCATTATACCGAATGGCATATTTTTTCCGTCGCTAGCTATTTTACCTACTGGAAAACTCATATGAGGAATTCCTGCAAGATTTGGACCTACTGTCATAATGTCAGAAAGATAATGGTCAATTGGTTTTAGTTTTTTAATTTCCTCAAATTTTGGTGCAACAAAAGGCATTG
>CAZKZU010000028.1:16057-22890 GCA_964557345.1 uncultured Methanosarcinales archaeon | reverse complement strand
TACTTGAACAACAAGTTAAGTCATTTTCACAACCATCACTAGACCAAGCATAACCATAAGTACAAGCTTCGCTTGAACCTGATTTTGTCATATCAAGATCTTTATTAATAACTGCAAATTGAACTAATGATTCACTAGTACCTGTTGGAACTCCTAAAACTTTAAATGTTACAGCTTGACCTTTTGTTCCATCAACTGTTGTAACATAATTTCCATCAACATCTGTTGTAACTAGTTCATTAAGCACTCCATTTACATAAAATAAAACTGGAACTTCTGAACCAATTTCTCCATCTACCATAACTGATCCTTCTATTCTCATAGGGTCTGTATCGGGCAATAAATCCGCGAAAACAAAACTAAAAGAAAATAAAAGAATAAGAGTCGGAATGATTAATTTTTTCATTTTGTGTCCTTCCCTATTGTTCATTTAATCCTCAGCTGCAAGATTATGTCTTATAGATTTACCATGTGCTGCACTACTTAATTCAATCACATAATATGAAAGTTTTGATGAAGTCATATCAAAATTTTGACTTGTCAAATTACTTGTTATATTATATGAATCCCAGTCATTTGCACTTGAATCCCATCTCCAAACAATTGGACTTGAAAGCATAGAGGAATTAAATTTCTCAGCTTCAGGACCTGCTGTTGAATTAAGGAATTTTGATAAGTTGTGAGTACTTACATCAGTCTTATTTATTTTAAGTGCACTCATAACAAATTCATATGTATACTCAGTAAATCCACCAGTTGCGCCCGGCAAATCAATTGCATACATACTTGAAACATCTACGAAAACATCTATTGATTTTACAAATCCGTAAACAGCTTCAGTACATTTTACTCTATAAACGTTTAATCCTGTTCTACTTGTAGATATTGACGCTGTATAAACAGTACCATCTTCTTCTACATCGTTCATTTCATTATCTGATGTTTTTTCAAATACATCGTCATAAGTACATATTGATTCACTTGAAACACCAACACTAATTGTGAATGGAGTGCTATCTGAAGTTGAATCCGTTGTATCTGTAATCACAAAGTCTGCATATGCATCTAACTTAGTACTCACATCAGTCAAAGTTGAATTTACTGAATCCAATGAACCATTTAATGAATTAATCATGTTCAATTGTTCAGTTGCATTTTCAAACAAAGTTGTAATGTTTCCATTAATTGAATCTATTTCAGCTTGTAATGTTGACACATTACCTTGTAATGTACTTACATCATTTCTCAAAGTTGAAACATTTCCTTCTAATGTCGCAGTTCTATCACTTAAATTTTGAACTGTAGTATTCAAAGAAATAATACCTTGATTTAATACAGCAATTCTATTTTCAAGTAATTCCATATTTACTGCATCAGCACTAACTTCAAAGTTAATTGTTTGAGCTGCTGCTACATTTCCTACTGCATCTGCTGCAGTTACGCTTACAGAATAAATTCCGTCAGCACCAGTAAATGTTCCTATATATTTAAACTTACCAGAAGTTCCTTCTTGAGTCATTGCGTGTGCTGTACCATTAATAGTAGCAGTTGCACTAGCAATTCCTGTTTCGGAATCTGTTACGTTTACTAAAACTGTAATTGTATCACCAGATATAATTAAAACTGGAGACATTGAAACATCGGATAAAACTGGAGCAGCTAAATCAAGTGTTACGCTAATAGCGGAACCAGTTCCAACATTATTTGCACTATCATTTACTCTAAAATTAATATCTGTTGCTAATGATGTATCAACATTATCTGCATAACATTCTCCATCATCATATGTTGCTAAAACCCAATCAGTTCCATTTAGAGTATATTCACAAGATCCTGAATCAATTCCTTGACCAGCATCTGAGACTTCTGCTGAAATGTTTGATAAAACTGAAATGTATGTTGTTGATCCACCATCCCAAGATGGAGTAATTACAACAGTTCCTACTGTTGGTTTAACTGTATCAATATCCATTCCTGTTTGTTTATATGAATTTTGAATATTTCCTAATACATCATATGCATCAGAGAATGTTGCATTTAATGCGTTAACTTCAACATCTGCATCAGCAATTGTACAATTATATTCAAATTCAGTCGCGTTTAACCAACTACCAGAACAACCAGTTAATGAAGTAGCTACTGTCGGACTAAATGTAACAGTCGGTATAGTAACAGCCATATTTTCGCTATACGAAGCAACTAATGAAAATTTCTGACCAGCTTCTGCCTCTGAAATATGCTGATTTACAATTGAAACTCCAACTACAGTCGGAGTAATTGTATCAACAATAAATGCATCAACTTGAGTTTTTGCATCTTGAGCATTTCCTGCAAGATCTATTGCATTCGTATTTACTCCAATATCGACTGGATTAGACACAACCATTACGTTATCATCAGTAATCGTATAATTACTTACGTATCTTGTTGTATTAAACCATGCACCAGTTAGAGTAATTAAAGTACCAGGTACTGCATCGAAATTAAATTGTGGAACAACACTAGTATTCATTGTTTCGTCATAATCTACGATAACAGAAAATACTTGACTTACATTTGCTTCTAAAATCACACTATGACTTACAGAAACTGTTGCAGTCGGACTAATTGTATCAACTTCAAAAGTTCCTGCAGTTGCATTAGCAGCCATAACATTACCAATAGTATCTTCTGCATCTACAACAGAAATTGTTGCAGTTTCTAATTCGTTTGTATCAACTAAAGTAAAATTTCCAATCCATAATGAACCAACTAATGAAGATTCATCTACTGCAATCGGACTTCCAGCTAAACCTAGAATTGTTACAGTTGGAGATACACTTAAAGTTTCACTAAAATCAACAGCAATTGTTACTAAACCATCTTTTGCAAGACTTGGAGTTGCAGTTGCACTTACAACAGTTGGTTGTAAAGTATCAATATGCGCAACATATCTATTAAATTCTGCTTGCGGGTTACCCAGCGCATCAACTGCATCAATTGCAGTAATATTAACATATGCATCTGAAATATTATCATCCACTATAGTACAATTTATTTGATATAATATAGTACTCATCCATCCTTCAACACAAGCTGTTAAAGAAGAAGCTACTGAAGGAACAAATTCCCAATTCGGAGCAACACCAGTATTCATTGCTTCTGTAAAATTCATACCAACGGTATAATTACTTCCAACTAATACTTCATCTAATTGCATATCTGAAATAATCCAAGCATTAACCCATGGAGTAATTGTATCTACATCAAATGCAGCAGTGGAACTTCCTGTTTCATGAAGATTTCCTGCAACATCTCTAGCAACACCACCAATACTTAAATCAATGTCCAAAACATGAACATCATCATCAGTTATCAAATAGCTCGCCATATAGCTTGTAGAGCTCAACCATTCTCTAGAAGTTAAATTCAATGTTCCATCGAATGCCGAAAAAGTAATTGTTGGATTTGCACTCTGATCCATATCTTCATCATAATCTATAGTAATAGTAAATGTTTCACCAGCATCTTCTGCTAAGATAACAGGATGACTTACAGTTACAGCATCAACAGTTGGACTAACTGTATCAACATCAAAAGTATTTGTTGCATCAGCGTCCATAATATTACCAGCTAAATCAGTTGCATCAGCAACAGAAATTGTAGCAGTTTCAGTTTCATTTTCATCTAACAAAGTAAATGTTCCTGTCCAAGTACTACCTGTAACATCAGTTTCAGTCACACTATATGGATCAGTTATTAAACCTGTTACTTCAACAGTTGCAGATTCAGCGTCAATATCTTCACTAAACTCAACAGTAACTGTTACTAAACCAGCAATAGCAGGATCAGGTACAGCAGTTGCACTTACAACAGTTGGTTGTAAAGTATCAATATCAAATAAACCATTAATTGTTGTAAAATAAATCTGAGTAAGACTATTGTCATCGTTAGCTTCAGCACCACTTGCAGAAAAATCAATATCAGTCAATTCGACATCAGCATCAGCAACAGTACAATTATATATAAATTCTGTACTAGTTGACCATGTATTAGAACAAATTGTTAAAGTTGAACTAACGCTAGGAGAAAAAGTAATTGTCGGATTAACTCCTGTATTCATATTTTCTGAAAAAGTCACTGAAACATTAAATGCATTATCACCTACAACCGACTCTGAAATTGTTGGATATGTATTTCCCAATGAAACTACAACTGGATTCGCACCATCAACAGCAACACCAGTATTACCAGAAGTTAATTCATTACCAGCAGCATCAGTAGTTGAACCACTAGCAGCAGTATAATTGATAGTCGGAGTTATAGAAGTATCTTCCGCACAACCTGATAAATTAAAATTTAAAGTTGTTGAATTGTAAACAGAACAAGCAGAAATACTACAAGATCCATCATTTTCTGACCAACCAGAAATATCACAAGCACTCATTCCAGACCCAGTACCATCCGCAATCTGAACTAAAACGCCATCAACTGTACCATCAAGATTATTATCTTGAGTAAGAGCACCACCAATTGTTGGAGCAGTATTATCAAGACCTATTGTACTAGCAGGATTACCACTAACAAAAATATTTGTTCCAGAACAATAAGCAGGAGTAGAACAACTTATTCTCAATTTATATTTAGTATTATCTCCATCAATACATGCTTCAGAATTATCATTACATCCATTAGGAGTAGCCCATGTTTTATTATATTCGGCCTTATCAGTACTTGGATTAACCGTACCAATATCTACCCAATCACCTGAATTATAAGCATATTGTACAAGAAAAGTAGCACCTGCAGAACAATTTCCGCTAACACCTTCAACAGTAGTAAATGTAATAGCATAATTTCCACTTACATATTCTAAATTATCAGGTTCATTTATCGCATTTAGCGTACATGTTGCATTTGCAAATCCAATAGTCATTAAGACCATTAATATTGCAAAAATTATTGTTGGTACTGTTTTTCTGTTAGTCATTTTGTTATACCTCTGTATTATTATTAATTCTAGAGCTTAAAATTTGTAAAATATAAGTTATTATGCTTATAATTACCCCCGTAACTTAAACCCTTTAGACAAAAAGCGGATATGAGGTTTATAAATATTTCTATTAAAGAATTTAATTCCTCGTCGATAAATAAGACCATTGCACAGTAGTTACAAATATTCGGGGCGATTTAATAGACAATTATGAATTAAATAAATAACAAAACACAGAATCAATAATAATTTATAAAGATAAACTTTGGATTTAAACACAAATTAACTTTAGTTTATTACATTTATACATAATTATTACTAATTTAAGCTATTACATATACTAAACCTAGTACTAATCTATACTATAACTAGTATAATAACATATCCTAAGAATTCAAAAAAGCTCACTAGTCAACCACCGACGTGAGATATATAAATAACCGAAACTATCTCTGATTAGAAACAGAAGCTTTATATACCTGTAGTATATATTCATATACCTGAGGTATATATGATGGTATCGTTAACAAATAATGAAGCGAGAGTGATTGATTTTTTAATTCGTAATTTCACTAATAAATGTAATATAAATCAACTTTCAAGAGAACTAAGCTTAAGTCCTAGAGGAACATCTAAAATTTTAAAAAAACTGGAATCATTGAATTATCTTGTTTCGAGTAAGGAAGGAAATAATGTTTTTTATAGCATTAATTATGATTTAGAAAATACACTTGATTTATGCAAATTTGTACTAGCTGGAGATAAACCTAGTGCATACGTTAGAGTGCAAATTAATGAAATTAAAAAGTTAAAAGAGTTAGTAACGTCAGCAATATTATTTGGTTCAGTTTTAACTAAAGAAAATAAAGCAAACGATATTGATGTTATTTTAGTTTTTGATGAGAAAAATTTTTCAAAAATAGAGAAAACATTAGCTGATATGAATATATTAAGTGTTAAAAAATTTCATGCAATATATCAAACTGAAAAAGATTTTATGAATAACATTCGAAAACAAGATAAAGTGATACTTTCAGGAATAAAAACCGGTATTGTTCTTTGGGGTAAAGGCTTGTTCTTGGAGTCAATAAAAAATGGCCAGAATAGATAATGCAATAAAATGGTGTTTAGATAAAGGAGAAAAGGGCGGTAGCAAGCATACTGGTTTAAGAAAAATACTGCCTGATAAACTTGAATCTGAGAATCAGTTAAAAAAAGCTAAATCTGATTTAGAGACTATGCAATATTTGTATAAGGGAAATAAAACTGATTGGGTTGCTTCAACTGCATTTTATGCTATGTATCATTCTTTACTTTCTGTTCTTTATTATCTGGGTTATGAATCAAGAAATCAAGAATGTACGATCATTCTTATTGAGAATTTAATCGCTGAAAATATAATTGATTTGGAGCAAGATTATATTGACATTATCCGGAATGCGAAAAATGATGATGCAAGATCGATAAGAGAAGAAATGCAATATGGTTCAAAAACATCAATGGACGATAAACGTTGTATTTCTATTATGACTCAGGCAAAGAAATTTGTTTCTAGAATAGAAGAAGTGATGTTTAAATTAAATGATAGGCTAAATTGATCAGTTATTACAAAGCATCTGGCTAATTATTTGAAAGCGGAGAATTAGATCAAACTTCAGTTAATGCAAAAATTGCACATACTGCTGATGATGGAAAAACAAACCAAAACCTATATAAACTTTACTTTATACATGTAAACTTATATGGACAGTATTAAATTAAACTTAACAACTCTTGAAAATGAGATATTCTCTTTGCTTATACTAAGAGCAGGAGAAAAGTTCAGTCAAAGAGATATTGCTAAAGAACTAAAGGTTTCACC
>CAZKZU010000028.1:0-16047 GCA_964557345.1 uncultured Methanosarcinales archaeon | reverse complement strand
TAATCTAATCAAACTTGAAAAAACAAAAACTATTAACTTCATTTCATTTAATAGAGATGAACCTAAGGCAATTCAACTAAAAAGAGTTGAAAATCTAAAAAATATTTATCTATCTGGTTTAATTGAGTATTTAGAAAATAATTTAGCTGGAGGAACTATTATCTTATTCGGAAGCTATGCATTAGGAGAAGACTCTAACAATTCAGATATAGATTTAGCAGTGATAGAAAGAAAAGATAAAATTCTGAAATTAGAGCCATTTGAAAAAGCTTTTTTTCGAAAGATCAATATAAATTTCTATAATTCATTAGACAAAGTAAATAAAGAATTAAAAAACAACATCCTAAATGGCATCGTGCTATTAGGAAGTGTTAATATATGAAAGCAATAAAGCTTTTTGAAGAATATCTAAATGAAGGCATTGTAAAAAAAGTATCAATTAACGTTGAAAGAGCAAAAAGCTTAGCAATAACTTCTGAAAGAAAAATAAATTCTCTGTATGAACATATAGAAAAAATAGGAGTTAAAGACGAAAATGCAAATGATTATGTAGAATATTGTTATGACTTACTTTTGTGCTTAATTAGAGCAAAACTATATTTAGAGGGATATAATTCAAGCGGACTAAAAGCACATGAAGCAGAAGTGGCGTACTTGCAAAAACTTCATATCAATACTCAAGACATTCTTTTTTTAGACCAGCTCAGTATTATAGAAATGGAATTTTATACTATGGAACAAGTCTAGATGCAGAATATGCACATAAAGTTATAGAATTTACAAATTTACTATATCCTAAATTGAAAAGTCTAGTTCAAACATTAAATAATATCCTCACAAGTCAACCACCAGAACTATATTTATAAGACCCCAAAACTAATAACTATAATGATAAACGCAAATATAATCGATTTCATTTCACAAAGACTTAAAATTAATAGACGAGATATGATTGAAAAAGATTTCATACTAACGTATTTGCTATTTTACTTAACTCAAAAAGAGGAGTTTTTCAAAAACTATGTTTTTAAAGGAGGGACTTGCTTAATTAAATGTCATCTTAGTTATTACCGTTTTTCAGAAGACCTGGATTTCACTTATCTTAATCAGCATGAATTTCAAGGAAAAAGTGAAAAACAGATAAGAAAAGAGATTTCTACTAAAATCAACCAATTAGCATTAATATTAACTGAAATTGCAAAATCAACTAACTTGAACTTTAAACCTAATAAAAACGAGGATAAATTTATTGAATTCGGAGGAAGTAATGCTTTTGTTACCTTCAAATTATGGTATTTTTCAAAAGAATTACAAAAAGACACTTTTATCAAAATTCAAATTAACTATAAAGAAAAATTAGAGTTTCCTATAAAAATAGCTCAAGCAAAAACAATAATTCCGCATACTCTTGAAAAGGATTTTTCTAATATGTTTCCTAATGAAGCAAAAACCCTGCTTAGTCACATAAATATTAAGACATATGACATCAAAGAAATTTTAATTGAAAAAATAAGAGCAATTTTAACACGAAGAGGAACTAAAGCAAGAGATTATATTGATGTGTATATGATCTTAAATTCAGAAAAAATAGAGTTAGAAACATTTAGAAAGAAAATAATTGATAAAATCACAGTCATGCTTAAATTTGAAAAATACAAATCTAACTTAATTAATAAGCAATCAAGCAATTTTCCATTCAAAAAAGAAGAAGAGGAAGAGATTCTCTTGATAAAAATTGATGCTGATTTTGAGGACTTTCTTACTAAGTTAAGGAATTTTCTAAACGAACTAATTAAAGAAATAAATTATACTTAAAACAATTACCTACCAATTATTAATAGTTATTATTAGCCGTTAATCTCCTTAACCACATTTATCGTCTTAGAATCATAACTTTTAGAATACGTACTTAACTTATTCAAAGATAGCTTTTCTGCAATTTCTTTTAACTCTTCTTTACTATAATGCTTTAGATAAAATAAGTCTAGAAGAGTTTTTTCTGGATCCGAATAACGTACAACTTTATCCCTGATGCCAAAAGAAAAAAATTTAGGAGATATTTTATAGAATTTCACTTTTCTTCCCATGATTAAAATGGATTTTGCTCTAAATAATTTATCTGTCAGAATAAAATCAGTTGTAAAATACTCATGTGTTAAATTATTAAACTTAAGCCCTGTTTCTAAACCAAAATACCATTTATCTATTCCTTTCATTTCTAAAGCACGCCTTAGTATTTCATAAAAATTCATATCGCTTTTGCCAAGTTTTCGCTCTTCCATTGAATAAATATAAAAAATCCCACGAAAAATTCTAGCTAGATATTTATGACGAAGTAAATATTTGATTGTTACAAGATAATTCAAGGACATCCTAGTACAATCGTCCTTAATACCTTTAGCAGTAATAAATTTCTCATTACTCCTAAAGAGCTTCTCAACTATTAATTTCAAGGTCATTTTTTATAATGTATCATAAAGATACAATAAGTGTATCCTTTTAATATTTATAAAACTTACTATTACTCATATATTACTGCACCACTACACTAGTCACTAGTCAATCACCAGCGCCAGATATTTAAACTAAATACCTTCTTTCAACAATCAAGCAATTCAATTACATAAACTTTATATACTTGGTAAGATTAATCTTACTAGGTGATATAAATGGACATTGCAATAACTAAAATGAGCTCAAAAGGACAAATAGTAATACCTGCAGAAATGAGAAAGGATATTCAAGAAGGAGAGAAATTATTATTGATACAAACTGATGGTCAAATAATCCTAAAAAAAGCAAGTAGTTTGGACGAAAATCTAAAAGAAGATTTAGAATTTGCTAAAAAAACTGAAGAAGCTTTGAAAAGAATCGAAGACAATAAAGGAACTAAAATGGAGTTTAATGAATTTTTAAAAGAAATGAAAAAATGGTAAACGTAATATTTGACTCCGTATTTGAAAAAGACTTTAAAAAGATCAAAAATCAAGAGCTAAAAGAAAAAATAATAAATCAGATTTCTAAAATATATAGCAATCCCGAAATTGGCAAACCAATGAGATTTGATAGAAAAGGAACAAGAGAACTATATATCTCACCATTTAGATTATCATATAAAATAGAAAAAGAAACTATTTACATTCTTGCATTATATCATAAAGATTTACAATAATTATATTTTACATAACGTTATTACTTTTTTACAACTAAGACCACTAGTCAACCAAGAGCGCCAGATAATAAAAAAATCAGTATATTCAATATAGCAATCTTTAAATACGTTCTAAAATACCACTCTTAAATGGCATACCAATTAGAACAAATCTTAAAATCAAAAAAGACAGTTGCAACTAAATCAATAGTCTCAATTATAGCATCAGCAGCTCTTATTACATTGTTTTCTGGATGCGAATCTGGAGATAGCAATGACGATAATTCAAACACTACAACTAAAGAAACGCCATATAATGATAAAGGAGATTCTCCATCAACAGACCCAGTAAGTACAACTTTTGCAATCACATATCCTGCATCAGGAAGCACAATTGCAAGTGGAAGAAATGTAACAATAAGTGGATCTGGAGCACAAAATGCAGCAGCATTTGATGTTTATGTAATAACAGATAAGCCATGGTATCAAGGTGGAATTGGATCATTAAAAGTAAGCGGTAATGGAAACTGGAAATTTAATGGTGTTGAATTAGGCGGAACTGGAGTATACAACAATCACACAATTGAAGCAACAATTATTAGAAACGATGGAACAACTGCAAAATCATCAGTTTCCGGTGTTGTTAGAACTAATCCATATTAATAATTAATAGATTTATTTTTTTATATTTTTTAATAATTAATATTATACCTTAAATCTAAAAACATCTAATAATGCTAACCATTCCTCAAAAACTACAGTAAAACAACAATCATCACTCAACAGTAAAGATTATAAAGCAAGCACTCTTCTCCATTAGCTATGGTATACGAAATACTTCCAAAAAGCGACGAAGTTGAAAAATGGTTAATTGCATCTCTTCAACATTCATGCCATAACGAATATTTTCTAAAAGCACTCGATCTTGGAAAAAATGATCCAGAAAGACCCCATGATTTAGTTGGCCCAAACAACAAATACGAATGGAACATTATAAAAGGATTTGCATTACAATACCGACGACCAATGCCTGACTTCAAAAATTATATTGAGCCATCTCTTGAATTACACAGATTACAATATCATCATTTAAAATGGAATAATCCAGATCCAAATGATATAACAAAACCTATCCCTGGTGCATCAGACGAAGATATGTGCATGGGCGCAATTGATGCAATTTGTTCTCTATTAGAAAATAGAGGTTATCAAGGTGGATCTCATGATTATGACCACGTAATTAAAATTGCAAAAAAAAATCCACCACATAAAACTCCATGGATGCTAAAAATGATTCCTAAAATGAGAGCATCACCTCAACCTAAATTAGAATTAATAGCTTCTCTAAATGATTTCCCAAATATAGGACTAGATAAAAATATATACGACACAATTGTAAAAAGAACACATGAAACAGTTGAAATGTTAAGAAATGAACACGGATATTTTTTGTAATAAATAAAATCAAAAAATTATAATGTAAATAAATACATTTTCAAACAATAATCAAATTTATATAAAGTAATTCTTTTTAAATAATAATGAGTATCCCAATAATAGTACTAATAATTGTATTCATACTAATTGCAACACGTAAAATTGGAAAAAGGAATTTACATATTTGGCAAATTATGCTTTTTGGAGCTATAGCAGTTTTAATAACAATGCAAATTACACCAATTGATGCATTAAAATCTATTAATATTGATGTTATTCTATTTCTTTTCGGAATGTTTGTAGTCGGAGAAGCTTTAGAAAGAAGCGGATACCTAGCACACATATCAACTAAATTATTTAAACATGCAAAAAATGTAGATATACTTATTTTAACAATTACATTCGGAGCAGGAATACTTGCAGCATTTTTAATGAACGACACCCTTGCAATTATTGGTGCACCAGTTGTTTTGATGTTTGCATTTAAAGATAAAATAAATCCGAAATTACTTCTACTAACACTCGCATTCGCAGTAACTATTGGAACAGTAATGAGTCCAATTGGAAACCCTCAAAATCTTTTAATTGCACTTAATGGAAACATGTCAAACCCATTTATTTCATTTATCACTTATTTGTTTATCCCAACAATGATTAATTTACTAGTTTCATACTTTGCACTAAAATATTTCTATAAAGAAGAATTTAATAAAAAAATAAAAACTACTCGAAAAATAAAAATAAAAGACAAACATCTTGCAAAACTATCAAAATATTCATTATACACTATAGCAGTATTAATTATTCTAAAAATAGCACTTGTAATGCTTAAAATTACTTTTGATTTTAAACTTACATATATTGCATTAATTGCAGCAATTCCAATAATATTATTTAGTAAAAAACGTACTCATATTCTAAAAAATATAGACTGGCATACATTAATATTTTTCGCATCAATGTTCATTTTAATGCAAAGTGTTTGGAATAGCGGATTTTTCCAACAATTTATAGAAAATACTAAACTCAATTTATTATCAACCTCAATGATTTTTATTGTTAGCATAACCCTAAGTCAATTTATTTCGAATGTCCCATTAGTAGCATTATATCTTCCTATCCTTAATACTCTTGGTGCCACAACAAAAGAACTTCTCGCTCTTGCCGCAGCAAGCACAATTGCAGGAAACTTATTAATTTTGGGCGCAGCAAGCAATATCATAATAATCCACAATGCAGAAAAAAGAACTAATGGCAAAGCGACAATTACTTTTTGGGAATTTGCAAAGATAGGAATACCATTAACAATACTTAATGTTGCAGTTTACTTGATTTGGTTTTGGATAATCTAAAAATTACTATTAATAAAAAATAATCAGAAATATATTAATAATAAATCAATTAAGAATAATCACAAATAGTATTTCCATTTGCATCAACATATAAACCGCATTTTCCCGGATATGAATCATTTACAATATTCCAAGGACAATTAGCTTTATCTTCAACTACAGTTACATTAGCTTGATAATTAGCAACAAACTCTCTAACAGATTCCGCTTCAAAAGAAATATTATATGCTGAAGATATTTGATTTAAAGGAGTTTTAGGATCCAAACTAGCAGGTAACCCTAAGTCATGTATAAAACAACCAACTGGAATTTTAGTGCTATTAGAAACTTCTTCTATTGTCATCCACCCTTTAATATTCAAAGGATTAACATTACCTGATGCATCCGCAATATTTGTATTAGGAACACTTTGCCAAAATCCAAATAACACACTAGCTAATACAACCAAAAACAGCAAAGCAATTGTCAAAACAACATAAGTATTTACAGATATTTTCTTACCAGCAGTTGTTAAAGATAAAGATTTCTTAGGACATTTAGAAACACAAATATTACAATTAATACATTCAACACTTTTAACATAATTAACATTCGAGACATTTACTTTTACAGGACAAACTTTATCACAAAGTTTACAATTAATACAAGTCTTTTCATCTCGCTTAATCTTAGTCAAACCTAATTTACTAAATATTGCCATAACTGCACCAAGTGGACAAAAATATTTACACCAAGCTCTTTCAATAAACACAGATAAAATTAATGTAACAATTAAAATCACAAAACCTATTAAAGCGCTCTCTTCAAAAGTACCCCAAAGTATTCCTTTTCCAAAATGAAAGAAAGAGATAAACGGATCATAAGATCTAAAAATTAAAATTCCCGTATACGCAGTTGCAATTAAAATAACTGCCAACACAACATACTTTATGTACCGAAAAACTTTATCAACTTTTTCAGGTACATTAATTTTATATTTTATAATTTTGCCAAGCAACTCTTGAATTGTTCCAAATGGACAAATATATCCACAAAAACTTCGTTTAAATAATATTACAGTAAGCAAAACACCAATAGTAAGAATTAGACTACTAATCAAAATTCCGGGAACAAACCCTCCAGACATTATGAAAGTGTAAAGCGTTTCAATACCGCCAAAAGGACAAAGAGCATCAACTGAAGCATACGGACGTCCTTCAAACTGATGTAATAAAGCAAATGCACTAAAAAGTAATAAGAAGAATATAAGAATACTATATCTAATTACACTATGGTTTATTTTCATATTAATCCTTAACTTTAATTACGAGTTATATTTAATCTTATTAGTACAAAATTAAAACAGAGCAAGCCCTTTATCAATATTTAGGAGTACTGACAAAATTTATAACATAAAATCCCTTATTCTTTATTAATAACCTAACAAAATAGAATGCACCATCTTATAAGCTGACCCCGTATATTCAAATATACATGGATGCAATTCTTGAAACTAATGATATTGAAATATTAGCTAATCAAGCAAGAAATTCAATTAGCGATTATTGCTCAAAAGAATGCAACGCATTATGTTGTAGAAGCGAACATATCTTACTTACAGAACTTGAAGTAATAAATATTATGCACATGAAACCCTCAAGTCTAGAAATAATAAAAGAAGACTTATATTACGATGATCGAAAATATATCTTTAATTTAGGATCACAAACATTACCCTGCCCGAATTTAAAAGATCTAAAATGCACTATTCACAAAAATCCAGATAGACCAAAAGCATGTAAAGAATTTCCTCTATTTATTTGGCAAAATAAAACAATAATGGTATCATTTAGATGTCCTGCTGCAAAAGAAAATAAATTATATCCTTATCTTGCTAAATTCAAATCTCTCGGATATAATATTTTATATGATGAAGAATAATTTAAAAATAAAATTATTTCTTAAATCAAACCGCAATACAATTATTGTAAATATAAAGCCATAACTTCAGATGCGTTTAATGCTCGATTATAAATTAAAACGTTATCAATTGAACCGCTTAAAAATGAAGCAACGTCAATCACAGGTTGATAAGTTGAACCCAAAAACAAAGAACCGGTCAAAGTTTTGGTACTTGTTCTATTAAAAACAAATGCGCCATTAGCATAAACTGAAATCATAGTACCATTAAATGTAAAAACATAGTGAGTAAAATTATTTGCACTTGCAGTATAACCTGTATTTATCCAAGCACCATCATAATATCTTAAAGATCTACTAGTTCCCACACAAGCAATGTCAAAATTATAAGAACTTCCTCCTATAAACCTTGCATACGAATCTGAACAAGCAGTACCTATTTTTCCATAAAATGAAATAGACCAATAATTTGCAACAATAGAATTTGAAATATTTATATAATCATCCACACCATCAAACTGATAAGCTCCAGTTCCATTTACTCCACCAGTAGCATTCCAAGCAGGAGAAGTATCATTTACATAATTTAAAAGAGTACCATTATTTTTTAGTTGACTATCAGATAAATTTATTCCTGACAAGTCATCTAATTTCCAATATGAAACTAAATTAAGATCTGTTTCTAGACCAGAATTTCTTAAATTTGCTGATTGATTATTATAAATATTTAAGATTTCAGTGGAATTAAGAGTACGATTAAATAACATTACCTCGTCAATAGTACCATTGAGATAATAATTGTTACTTCCTGAAGCTCTTCCCATTGTTAAAGAAGTCGCATAATAGGAATCATTAAGACCACTGCCACAACTTTTATTCCATCCAATATTAGGAACGCCATTAATATAACCTGATATATTACCAGTACTAGTATTATAGACGCCACATACATGATACAAAGTTCCAATAGAAGGTACTAAACTCGAAGAACTATAACATCCTATTCCAGAAGAGTTAAAAATATGAAACCTAAAATAATTTCCAGAAATCATTAGTCCAAAACCGCTCGCAGGATTACTCATCCAACCCTCATTAATAATCACACTATTACTAACACTATAAGGCAATACCCATGCACAAACTGAAATGCCAGAATTATTAGAGCTAAAATTTAAAGACCTAGAAAAAGGAATTACAACCATGTCATCAATTCCATCAAAATTTAATGCCCCTCCGACTTTACCCGGATTCCAAGGATGAGTATCTGCTTTTGTTCCATTATTACCTGCAGAAGAATTATCTAAAACTTTTGTAAACCCATAAGGATTACGAGTAGTTGTAACAGGAGGACTATTAAAATCAAGTGATAATATAAGACCACTTGTCAAAGGGAAATTGGTTATAACCAAAGAATTTAGAGGATTTGAATTAGTTCCTATACGTCTAATTGAACCCATTGAATCTATATAAGAAATTCCCAGAATAGGAAATTGTTTATTCGTTATTGAATAAGAAGAAGAATTTACAACTGAACAATTCACTAAAACACTTTGACCAATATTTAAAACTATAGGCAAAGCAGGAATTGTATTAGAAGAGTTACAAGTTAAATTAGATTGTTGATTTATTTGAAACTCAGTAACTGTAACAGGATCATAATAATTATTTTTTAAATTAAAAATAGAATAATTAGATTCAATAACAAAATTAGTTACTCCAATAACATCGTTTGCTAATTTGAAATCAGATGTTTTCTTACTAGTTGAACTTCCAATTCCAGGAAATACCCCCAGTGCATTTACAACAACTAAAGCAACAACAATAACTACTGCTAATAGGATTAGATACTCAGTTGCTGTTTGGGATTTAGAGTTATTCATACAATAAGAAGCCACAGTTATTGCTTTTTAAATATTCCGTTACTCCTCTAAATTACAAAATAGAACCTTATCGTCTAAAATTATTTTTCTTTCTAAATTTAGGTCTCATACTTTTTTGGAATTGCTGTCTTGGCGCAGGTCTTGCTGCTTCGCCTACTGCGTTTTTAGCATGTTCTGAGTGAAACTTATGATCCATAACTTCAAGCTTTTGTCTAATTAGCCATTCAATATCTTTTAAGAAATTTCGCTCATCAGCAGCACAAAAAGAATATGCAGTTCCATCAGTTCCTGCTCTTGCAGTTCTACCAATTCGATGAACATAACTTGCAGGTTCATTTGGAAGTTCATAATTAATTACATGTGAAATACAATCAATATCAATTCCACGCGCTGCAATATCTGTTGCAACTAAAACTTTAATATTTCCTGCCTTAAAATCAGCAAGTGCTTGCATTCGAGCATTTTGAGATTTATTACCATGAATTGCATCAGCATAAATTTTGTTTTCATCTAAAAAAGCAGCAACTTTATTTGCACGATGTTTAGTTCTTGTGAAAATTAAAACACGAGTTAAATGTTCTTGCTTAAGTAACTCTAACAAAAGCTTGTCCTTATTATTACCGTCTACAAAAAACACGCATTGTTTTACTCGTTCAACAGTTGTTGCTTGTTCTGCAACTTCAACACGAACTGGATTTCTAAGTAATTTATTAGCAAGATCAGTAATCTCTGGAGACATTGTCGCCGAGAAAAACAAAGATTGACGCTTTTGAGGAAGTCTTGAAATAATTTTTCTAATATCATTAATAAAACCCATATCAAGCATTCTATCAGCTTCGTCTAATACAAAAAATTCAACATCATTTAATCTAATTCTTCCTTGATTCATTAAATCTAAAAATCTTCCTGGAGTTGCAATAACAATATCAACACCTTTTTGTAAAGCATTAACTTGTGATCCTTGACCTACGCCACCAAAAATAACAGTATGTTTAAATTTAAGAAATTCACCATAAGACGAAAAACTTTCACCAATTTGAGCAGCTAATTCTCGAGTTGGAGCAAGGATAAGAGTTTTAACAGTTCTAGGATATTTTTCAGTCATTCTTTGCAATATTGGCAATACAAATGCTGCAGTTTTACCAGTTCCAGTTTGAGCGATTCCAATTAAATCTTTTCCTTCTAAAAGTGCAGGAATAGCTTTAGCTTGAATTGGAGTTGGTTCTGTATATCCTTGCTTAGCAACTGCTTTTGCAAGTGGTTCGATTAGATTTAGTTCTTGAAATGTCATTTTGGTATTTATTATACATATTATTCAATATATACTTATCCAACTAGAATTTCCCCTGTTTTTAAACGTATGGTATGTTAATATTCAGGAATAGCGACTAAGAGATTAACAAATATACTTATTTAACTTAAGTAAGCTTCAGTTTTTTTGGAACACAATTTTCATAATAAGTAATATCACTTATATTTAAACCAAGTAGACGAGATCTAACTAAATCAGTTCCTGTATTAAAATGATCTAATTGATGAGCATCAGAACCAATTGTTAAATCAACTCCTAATTTATGCGCTTGCTCGACAAGAAAATAATTAGGATAAGAAGAAATAAATAAATCAAAATCCTTAGATTTTGGAACATAAACCGGTTTATAAAAACCAGAACCATTTATTTCATAACCAACTTTATTAGATGCAAATAGGGGAAGAATTTCTAAAAATTTGTCTAACACTTTAAAATTAGTTATACCTGCACGCAAAATAATATCAGGATGAAGTATATTCGTAAATAAACCACTAGTTACTGCAAGTTTTAATGTTTCAAAATATTTATTTTGCACAGCAGTATCTTGCAATCTTTCATAATCCCAAACTGTTAAAGATTCATTCGGCAATTCTAAATAATGAACCGCACCAGCAAAAAAATCACATTTAAATTCTTCAAGTATTTTTGGAAGATGTATAATAGCTGAAGGCGTAAAATCCACTTCTAATCCAGAAAGTATTTTTATTTGAGACACATATTTCGTCTTTAATTTCTCAAGGTCAGATAAATATTCATGAGTTTCATCATGAGTTAACCTGCCTCCATCATCACAAGTAAATGGAGCATGCTCACTAAATCCAATAATAGAAAATTTCTTTTGTATAGCTAATTTAACATAATCTTCTAAATCATTCTGCCCATGATGACTTCTATTTGTATGAACGTGGCAATCTATCATTTTGGCTTTCCTTTTGTTTTCTAGTATTATTTATTCGTCTTTAAAAATCCTTGAAAAATATATTATAACTCAGTTTCTTTTCCTTCCTCTAATACAACAAACTGAATTCCATTATTTGGAAGAACCATAGAAGGAATTCTGTGATTTGCTCCCATTATTTTTAATCCACCATCATGCACTGGAAAAGCAACACGGGGTTTCACAAGTAAAGCATAATCAATTGCATCAGAAATTCTACACCATGGTCCAGCAACAGGTAATGCTAAAATATCAACTTTTTTATTTGGATTATGAAAAGAATCGCCTGGATAAAATAATTTATTGTTAATAAAAAATCCTGTATTTTGAACTGAAGGCAAAGTTTTGTATATTAACTCATGCTTTCCTTCTAACCCCTCAATCAAAATACCTTTAACAACTATTGAACCATTATTTTCAATTAGCTCATACTTTATGTTTTCAACATCAAGCAACTTTGCAACTCCTTTGTTTGTAACAATTCTTACAGAAGGATTTTTCTTAACTATCTCTTTTAATGCAGGAATATGTATATGATCAGCATGCTCATGAGTTATCAAAACTAAATCAATATTTTCAAGTTCATCTTTGCCATTAGGATAATTAGAATAATTTCCAGGATCAGTGATTAATCTTAAACCTTTCTCTTCAACAAGTAAACAACAATGCCCGTATTTAGTTATTTTCATAATTTGGAGATTATTTATCAATATATAAATATATAGCAATTGAGAATTCTAAGCATTATTGTATCCTTCATACAAAATATTTCTGTTAACTGGAAAGACTATTTTCATTTCTTTAGCAACTCTAATTAGTTGTTTATATACATCAACATTATATCCAGGAAAGTCAACTGAAATTCTCCAATGAACATATCCTAATCCAAAAATTTCATTTAAAGCCCCACCAACAGCGGGACTTCGAGATTTACCCTCAACACAATGAATTAAAATGTCCTCTATACCCCCTTTGTCTTTAGATATTTGAACGAATGAAGAAAAATCTCTAATAATCTTTCTAGCTACATCTTCAAGAATTGGACCTTTCCCAGTTGAATCTGTTGCAGAATCATCCATCTTGTAATAATTAACTTTCTTAAATAAATCTGAATTAACTAATGAAACTAATTTAAAACCATTATTGATTCTACCATAGTCCAGATTTAAAATTCTAATCACATAAGTTGGTGCAGCAGGAATATACTTTCCAACGCTAAACCAATCTTTAATTATAATTGCCACAGTAAGATGTATTATTCTGAATTATTTAAAGGTTGGTATATTCTTACAGCACTGAATAAGTCCTTTCTAGGACAATATTTAAATATTAGTCTGAATTACACCTTATCATGAGAAAATCTTTTTTTGGAAATAGAATAAATGATTTTCTTAGTGTGAACATTTCTTTAATTCTAATTGTCCTCTAAATCTAGGATTTATGACTAAGCATTAAGCCAGGGTCTTGAGAAACCCGCTACAACGCTTCTTGCCCAAATGAATCCTTAAAAACTAAATTAGTTGATTTTCTTCTACATAACTTCGAGGAGGAAATAGAATATATTGAATACATCGATATATTACAAAGAAATATGAATTACAAATAAATCAGGTGATAATAATGGTTTTAAATAAAAAAGCTCATTTGAGATACAATGAAGGATTTCATTTAGATTTGTATGAAACAGAAGACCATAAATTAATTGAAGTAGCAATATATTCAGGAGAATCCTATCATAAAAATATAATTAGCATATCAAATCAAATAGGATGCCCTGTAAGATGTACTTTTTGTGGTGAAAAACGCGGTTTAGAGCGGAATATTAGTTCAGATGAGTTTTTAGAACAAGTTAAGTGCACAGTTAATAACGAGGACAATGTTAAATGGTATGATCCAAATAAAGAATTAAAAGTTGCATTCTCAAGAACTGGGGAGGCTTTACTTAATAAAAACTTTTTGGAAGGATTAATGAAAATAGATGAAATGTACAATCCGAGCTTTCAATTAATAACAACATTACCGGATACAAAAGTCTCTAATCAGATGCTTACGCAGTTGCTTGATAATATTAGTGCACGCGAAAAACCTTTTCAAATTGTAGTTTCAACGCATACGACAAATGAACAAAAAAGAAAAGAGATGATTCGATTTCCAAAATTAATGAGTTTCAAAGAAATTGGATTATTCGGAGAGAAATGGGTAGAAAAATATAATAAAAGAAAAATTGATTTGAATTTTGCCTTGATTACAAATAATGAAATTGATTTCAATAAAGCTAGAGACTACTTTCATCCAGATTATTTTGCAATCAGATTATCGGTTTTTAGAGAAAACAATATTTCAGAGAATCATTTGTTTTATGCAGGAGATAAATTATTGGAGGAGAAAAGTAATCAAGCAAAAGAAAATGACTATGAGTGTATTATCTCTAAGCCCACCCCAATTGAAACACAGTGGAATATATTACAGAGCGTTTTACTTAATTTAAGAAATAATTAAAAAGATATAGTTATCTTAAATTTATTAAACACAAAGCACTGATTTGGCAAAAAACTATTTTTTATTTTTTTACTTATAATATACGAAAATCACGCAAAAAAAACATTTTAGTAATACCATAATAAAAAAGACAAAGTTAATAAATATAATAAAATTACCTTTACTCATGTCAGATAGATTAGGATTATATAAATATCAAGAATTAAAAAGATTCTCTACTAAATTAAAGAATAGAAAATTAGATAGAACTCAAAGAAGAGAATATATCAGAAGTTATAACAAAATATCATCAACTGAAAATGTCGATGAGGATCTAGGCGCAATGGCGGCAACTTTTGGTGGCATATTAGGAACATTTATTGGAGGAGGAATGGTAGCAATAGAGCTAGGACACCTGATTCACCGTCAACCTGTAAACCTTGAAGCAACATTAGTAGGAGCAGCAATATTTACTATCGCAGCAGGAGTGGCATATAGAGTTTTTAGCCCAACATCACCTAAAAATATAGTTGAATATTATGATCTCCATAATCCAACACCTCCAAGAGAAAGAGAATATAGCTCTTACTTACATTAATCTTCGATTATTAATTGAAAATTCTGTGTTATAATAAAGAATATAGCCCCACCCGCGGGTATCACATTAGGAGACCTAAGGCAGTTATCGTATCCGAGAAATATAAATATTCTTATTTGAATAGCCCAGCCAAGGCTACATACATTAAAACTATAGAAAAAATTAATTCCCATAAGCATCATCATGGTGATCAAAACTTATCAAAGTAACTATTTCACCAGATACTTCATATATTAATACAAAAATTTTCAAAACATGAACTCTTCGCTCTCCTGCTAAAACATTTTTCAAAGGTTTGTAATGCAAAGGATTTTCTAAAATAGCAGTAACTTTACTTTCAATTGCTTTCTTAAGCACCGGATTTTTCTTACAAGCTTTTTCTATATCTTTTTTACAACTTGGAAGAACTTGTAAAGTGTACATTAAAATCACTCAAACAAACCCGAGACTGAATTAATCTTTATTGCCTTCTCTTTTTTTATTTTTTTAAGTTTTTCAAGATATTCCTTTTTTATCGGCAATTCATCAACTGGATGCCAATCAATCGACTCACAAAACTTAAAATCCTCATCAGTAATCTCTTTTGTCTTTAAATATCTTTCAAAGATTTCTTTCTTAGTAGTTTCTTCTCTAGCTATCTCAGACCAATTAACCCAAGAATATTTAGATATTTTTTTAAAAGTATCATCATCCAAATTAAAAGTTAAACTTACCATCTACAATGCACCTCGTTTTTCAATTTCATCAAAACGTTCAAGCTGTTGTAATTTTTTTAATACACCTTGCTTTGCAACTTCCGCCCAATTTACTTCTGGCATTTTATCTATCTTTTTCTTAAGAACTTCTGGGATTGAAACAGTAAATCTTTTCATAGTAGTCACCTGCGTAGATACACGTAAATGCGTTCAAATATATAAATGTTATGAAATTGCAGAAAGTTTTGTTAGATAAAATATCAAGCACGATAACAAGAATTGGTCTAAAAAGAATATAGCCCCACCCG
>CAZKZU010000027.1:0-23452 GCA_964557345.1 uncultured Methanosarcinales archaeon | reverse complement strand
TTATGGGCGATGAAAAATATAGGTCAGTCAATCCAGAAGAAATTGCAAGTTACAAAGAATGGGCTAAGAAAAAAGTTAAAGAATGGCATGATAAATTCCAACCAGATTACATTGTAGCTACAGAGACTGCTGCTACCCCTCTTGCTTTTTTAATAAAATCTGCTTGGAAGAGCGCTTATCCTAGCGAGAAGATTCCAATATTTTTAAGAGCAGATCCGAGTCAATTTCCCGTGTGGCATAAAGACCAAAGTAATTGGGAAGAGGAGTATAAAAAATATTCTAAAAAGGTTCATTCTGATGAAATTATAAAAAAATATGCAGAATCTATAGCTATATTGCCACACAATGAAAAAACAAGAATTTTGGTTTTTGATGAATCATCAGAGTATGGGAAGTCTCCAACCAAGGTAGCCGATCTTTTAGGAGAGCTATGGAATCTTGAAGATAGTTCTCAACTAAAAGTAGAAACTACATGTCCTTCAATATATAATATGGAATTGGGTTTCGAATCATTTTTTCCATATGCTTATGATAAAGGACATGTTCGACCCACTGTTAAGGTGGTTAAAGATCCTGATACTGGAAGAATTAAGAAGGTAGGCTATAATTTAAGGGCTAGCATCTTACATGATAAAAATTATAGGGGTAAAGCACAAGATTACATTCATGATTTAAAACTTGCAGGTAAAGAAGCGGGCTTAGATATTAGACAAAAATCTCTAGAAGGAAAAGTTTTATCAGTTATCGCAATAGCAGGATTGGTTTCAAGTTTCTTTTTCTTGGGCTCATCAACAACAGGAAATGCAATTGCTAATTTATCTTCAACTGCTACAAATACAACAGGAATAATTTTATTTTTAATTGGAATTGTTTCGGCTTTATTTTATTTTAAGAACAAAAAAATCAATTAACACCCAATCCCAACTTTATCTTACTCTTCCTTACATAACCACAACAAAAAGGGCGTTCCCTTGCTATTTTTACCAGAAATAATTTCTTTTAGCCCTTCTTCCAATTGCTTAATGTCTCTATAATAACAAAGTCTATAAGAAAATTTAGATCTTTTTTCTTTTAGTTGTGGGAACTCTAATAATAAATCTTTTTTTAATTTTAGAGTATTCCATGCCTGAAAACTTTCACTATAATGAATACTTCCTTCGCTTTCTACTATTTTTCTCGGCACTAACGATTTATTTTCCATTTTATGTGAATCACACTCTTCACACGCCCTTTTTTGATAATCGAATTTTCATTATTATACTCACCAAAAGAGTCCTTTTTATTATAAATCTTAAGTAGAAAAAAATCGCAAAGTCTACTATTTAGTAGAACTCTTGTTTATGATTGTTAGCCATAAACCTTCCTGTATTGACAACGGATTTTTCTTAGTTTTTAAATATTTTTCGATTTTATCTTCATCTTCTTTAGTCCAAATCTGCGACTCTTCGAGTGTTAGCTCTATTTTGAAATTATTGATAACCTCTTTAATAGAAGGAAAGACATATTCAGTGAATAAAACTTTTTGGTCAATATTACCAAACTTTTCAATTAAGAAATCATTCATCTTCTCCTTTTTTAGTTTTGTTTCTTCAACATTACTCTTCGAAATCATTTGCAATATCTTTACGTATTCTGTTTCAAAATAAGCGTCTAATATGATAATTATTGCATTTTTATTCAGAAGCTTTTCTATATTATTAATCATTTCCTTATAATCTTGATGATGAAGACCTGCCCATGAAAAGATAACAACATCAAACCTCTTATCACTTCTAAAATCTTTGGCTGTTGAATGAATAAATTCTATATTCTTAGCACTTGAAACTTTTTTACAATATTCAATTTGAGTTTGCTCTTTATCTATTGCAACAACATGCACGAAGTCCTTAGCAAGCTTAAACGTTAATCTTCCTGTTCCAGCGCCTACCTCTAAAATATTGATATCCTTACTAAATTTGGAAGTTATAATTTTATTAATCTCCCCATACTCTTTATTTTCAGGATCATAATACTTTGAATACCAATCATCTAGTTTCTTCATTATCCATTCGTCCATAATCTTATCTATTTTTGTAACAATTTTGTCGTCAGAATAACTTGCAGACAGGGTGTTGTAGAGGTCAAACTTATTTCTAAAAAATAGTTCTTTTGAATATGTCTTAATCATAGAATCACAGATTTTTTTAATATAGGAAATAAAATCGCTTTTGATATAATATTTTTTATCTTTCTCAAGAACTATCCCCTCGTCTAAAAACTCTTGAAGAATTTTAAAAGTGTGTTTATAGCCTACGCTTGTTTCTTTAGAAATCTCTTTAGTATTTTTATAAGGACTTGAAACCAAATACATTAAAACCTTTTCTTTTGACTCTGAACCAAATAATGAGTACATGATTAGTTAAGGGAAGTTATATATAAAAGATGATGTTGTATAATCTAAACATAATTATTTAAATATGAATTCATTTAGTTTTTTATGGAAATAAGACAAGCGACAAAAAAAGATATTAAGGAAGTCGGAAAGATTATGCTTGAAGTATTTACAAAAGCGCCATTTAATGAAAAGACTTCTTTCGATGCAGTACAAAAAAGTCTTAAATTTTATTTCAATATAGGAAAGTCTTTTGTTGCCATAGAAGGTAAAGAAATAATAGGAGCTATAATTTTTAAAATTGAGCAATATTGGGAAGGTTCTGTTATCATCATTGAAGATTTAGCAGTAAAGAAAAAATTCGAAAAGCAAGGGATAGATCATATGCTTATCAAAGAAGTTGAAGCTTATGCAAAAAAGAACAAAATTAAATCAGTTTCTTTTGATACAAATAAAAAATCTTTTTCAATAAAATTCTATCAAAAGCAAGGATACAAAATATCGAAAAATAGGGTATCTATGAGTAAAAAAATAAAATAAAAAGCTATTATAACTAAGGTTTCTTGGATGAGAAAAAAGATTATTTGTGATTCATTTTCTGTACCCGAATTATTTCTTAATAATAAGATTTATAACTTGGGTGGTAATTTGTATAATATGCCAGATTACTCAAGATTATACTTTGATCAATTAAAATCAAAAGTTAATCAAATTAAATCAGATTTTGAAGATGAAAAAGATAGCATCTCTTTTCTTAGATTGTGCTCTTCTTTGATATGTAATGTCGAATTAACAGAAGTAGATGATATATTAACTGAAGGATACGATGATTTAGGTGCCGATGCAATTTCATTTAATGTCAATGATGACGATAAAGAATTTGAAATAGATATTTTGCAAACAAAGTATAATAAAACAGATTGCGAAGCAAATAACTTTGGTTGCGAGATTGGCGAGGATGTAGTTAATAAATTCAAAAATATATTTGATTATATTTTTGGAGCTTCATCAGATGAACAATTTGTAAATGAAGACATTAAGGAGAAAAAAGAAGAATATTCCGACTTAGCCGAAAAAGGATACATTTTAAATAAAGTCAATTTCCATGTGGGGCATTTGGGTAGTAAGATTTCTAATAGAAGTATGGAGGTTTGGAGTAGATGGTTACAGGGCAATCATTTTAAGGACAATATTACCCTCACAAATTGGGGATTATTAAGCTTATATAAAAAATTTGACGAAAGCAGAACGGTTACACTTACCGAAAACATAAATTTTTATGGCAAATTCTTTGAATTTTCAAGTCCGGATGTCAAGGGACTTATTTCAACCATTGAAGGTAAAAAATTAGTAGAGTTATTCGAGGCACATGGTAATAAATTGTTCCAAAAGAACATAAGATATTCGCTTGGAGAGAATTTAATCAACACAAAAATAATAGAAAGCGCGAGCAGTACCCAAGATAGGGACAAATTTTGGTTTTTAAATAATGGAATCACAATTGTCTGCAAGAGATATGATAAAATAAATGCCAACTCCGAAAATATTGCCCTTAAATTGACTGATTTTCAAATTGTTAATGGGGCACAAACAACAAGTTGTTTAAAGAAGGCTCTTGAAAAAATTGGAAATATAGATCAGGTGAAAATACTAGTTAAAGTATTTCAAGCCGAAGATAAATTGGCTGAACTCATTACTGATTCTACAAATACTCAAAATCCAGTAAGTAAAAGGGATTTAAGATCTAATGATGAAATCCAAAAATTGCTTGGAGAAGATATCAGCGGCAGGGGCTATTTTTATCAAAGAAAAAATAATCAATTTATTCAAGAAACAGACACTAATAAGATAATTGATAATTATGATTTTGCACAAAGATACTATGCTTTTTTCAAAGAAAAACCAGCGGAAGCTAGAAATAAAAAAGCAGAATTATTTGATAAAGAAGAAGTTTACAAATCCATTTTTAATTCAAATTTAAATGGCAAAGCAGTAATCTTTGTTCATAATTCATTCTTAAATCTATTAAAAGGTTTGAGGAATTTAAAAAAGAAAGTCAACAAAAGAGAAATAGCTTTAGATCAAGAGATAATGGATATTTCTCAAAGAGCAAAATATCACTTATATTATGGCTTCAGATTGCTGTTTGAAAAAGAAGGAAAGAGAGTAGATACAGAAGTTTTCCAAAGCAATGATCAAACCTTAGAGTACTTTAAAGACATTAATAAAATTGCGAAATTGCTTAAAATAATTAATGAGTCAATAAATGAACTATTAGATTCTTCTAGAAACAAAGTAAAGGTCTTCCAAAAAACAGAGTTAGCAGAGAAAATTAAGTTAAAAATCCAACAGCATCCACCCATATAATCAGGGCATATTATTATAAAGACTTATAGATTATTATTTTTATGGCAGTTATGTCGGCGAGAAAAAGAGCAATAGGCAATGCTTGGAAGTGTAAAAATGAGCAAAAAGAGATTGCCAGTTCTAAAGAAGAATCTAAACCCATATCTGAAGAAGAACACAAAGCAAGATTAGAAAAGCTAAGAATGCTCGGACTTTTAAAATAAATTTATCAATTTGGCACTATTGCCGGTAAAAGAAACATGTTTTCTAATTCGCCAAGTTTGTACATTTCTAGAAGTAACCGGAGTGAAAAAACCGCTTCAAAGTTCTCTTCATCACATTTAAATTTTATTTGTGTTCCAATTTGCGTAATGGTATATCTTTCCAAATAATTTCTCAAATAATCAATCATTTCTTTTATGTCTGAATTAGGATTAATCTTTTTTACAATTTTTTGAGCCAATTCTTCTGGGGAATTATTTTTTGCGTACATATAAGCAGTTGTTTTTTTAAGACCTGGTATTTCTGTTTCATCAAATTTTATTGGTAGAATATAAACATTTTTGCTCTCCAGCGCCCTAGCTTGAGCGTTCTCTCTTTCATGATTCGTCCATATTTTTTCTTTATATTCTTTTGATACGAAAATAGCACAAAATTTTGCTTTTTTATTATAAACATCCTCTAGATAGTCAAATAGGTTTTCTCCCCACATATTGACTTCTTCAAATTCGTCATAAAATACCCTAAGTCCAGAAGCGAATAATATCTCTGCCACTTTCCTAACGTATTCTCTTTGCTCCCCTGCAAACGACAAAGCAATATCGTACTCAAATTCCATGTTTTTAGATATTGAGAGGATTTTAATAATCTTTTGATATCGCCCTTATTTTTTACATATAGCACAAAGGAAGAATATTTAAATAAGGGCTCACAGAGTGTATATAAGTGAATAAAAAGAGTATGGTGAAAAATAAGTTAGTTCAACCATTTATAAAATGGGCTGGTGGTAAAAGGTATCTATTACCAGAGATATCTAAAAGAATGCCTCCCAAGTTTAATGTTTATCACGAACCTTTCATTGGAGGGGGGGCAGTATTTTTTAGTATTCAACCAAAAAATGCAATTATAAATGATTTAAATTGTGAAGTAATTAATTTATACAAAGTAATAAAATCTGATGTCGATTCTCTTTTGAAAGAACTTAGAAAGCATAAAAATGAGGTTGATTATTTCTATAAAATTAGAGAGCTAGATAGGTTCCCAGATAAATTTAATAAATTAAATGATATAGAAAAAGCTGCTAGAATTCTTTTCTTAAATAAAACTTGTTTTAACGGGCTTTTCAGGGTTAATAGCCAAGGACAATTTAATTCCCCATTCGGCAGATATGAAAATCCAAATTTTGCAAATGGGGAGGTTTTGAAGGCTGTTAGTAATTTTTTAAATGATAATGATATTACCATATTAAATAAATCTTTTGAAGAATTGCTACCTTTAATTAAAAAGGGATCTTTTGTATATTTAGACCCTCCATATGATCCTGTTTCCGACACGGCTTCATTTACTGGATATAATTTAGATAAATTCGGAAAAGAAGAACAAATAAAATTAAAGAATTTTTGCGACTCCTTAAATAAAAAAGGTGTAAAATTTTTGTTATCTAATTCTGCAACTGATTTTATAAAAAAGTTATATGAAAATGATTACAAAGTTGAAACAGTAGAAGTACCAAGAATGATTAATTCAGATTCATCCAAAAGAGGAAAGATTGATGAAGTTCTGATAAGAAATTATGAGCTCCAAAATTGATTTAAATTGGGATAAGTTATTTGATAAGTATAAAATTCTAAATGAAATCGAATCTAAAGGATTTTTTATTATTTCTTCAGAACAGATTAATGAATTTAAAGAAAGTAGATTGATGACAAAATTCGACCATAAAACTAATTTGCCAATAATATTTCAAAAAAATAATCTTTCCATCCTACCTTTAACTAGGGGGACATATATAATCGGGAAATTTGAAGCTTATGCGAATGTTGAATATTCGGATGTGAATCCAATTCCCGTACAGAAAAGATTAGATTTAGAAAGTTTAGACTATAATAATTTGTATTCAGAATCAGCAGTATTAAATTGTGCTTATGTAACTGGGATAATAGATGATCTGCTTGAAGAGGAATCAGATTTAACAATTAGCGGAAGAATGTCTAGTAAAAATTTTAATTTTTCAATAAGAAATTTTGATGGAAAAACTCAAAAAATCGATGTTAAAAATAGCCAATGTGAAATTGATGCAGGATTTGAAAGCGAAACCAAAATAGCCTTGATTGAAGCCAAAAATATGAAATGTGATGATTTTTTAATTAGGCAGATATATTATCCATATAGATTGTGGAAAGAAAAAGTTAATAAGAAAGTTATCCCTATATTTATGACCTATAGTAATGACAAATTTAGTTTTTTTATTTATGAGTTTGACGATGAGGATGATTATAATTCTTTAAAATTAATTAAACAAAAAGATTATCTTATCTCTCCAGAGCCAATAACTCTTGAAGATATAAAGGAAACTCTTAAGGTAAAAAGCATAAAAGAATCAGAGATCCCTTTTCCTCAGGCAAATAATTTTGAGAGAGTTGTTGATCTAATGGGCTTGTTAGTATCAAATGATCTCTCCAAAGAGGAAATTACAGCTAATTATGATTTTGATAAAAGACAAACAGATTATTATTTTAATGCAGGAAAATATCTTGGAGTCATAGAATCTTATAAGGATGAGCAAAAGATTACGAGAGTTAAACTGACTTCTAAAGGTAGAGAAATAATGAAAAAAAATCACAAGCTAAAAAATCTTGAGATTGTTAAGGCCATTGTGAGCCACAAGGTATTCAAAGAAACATTAGAAAAATATTTTAGCAAATCTGATACCCCTTCCCCTCAAGAGGTTGTTGAAATAATGAAAAGAAACACCCTTTATCATATTGATTCTGATTCTACATTTTCTAGAAGATCTTCAACTATCTTAAAATGGATTGAGTGGATACTTAGCCTGCCAGAAGAATCTTAAAACTCCCAACAGCATCCCCCCATATATAGACCGCGGGGGCATGGATGCGGTAAATTAACCGACGAGACTAGAAAGCTTCGCTTTTAGAAATCTAGCATCTATTGTATTTCCAAATTTTCTATATTTACTTACATTAGCTGTGTTAAGTACAACAAAAAACCAATTTTTATAATTCTTATTTAGTTCTTCAACTTTATTTATAATCTGTTGCATATCTTTGTCTATTTTTTTACCGCTTTCAACTTCAATTGCAAAGGTTTGATTTTTGATCTTAAAAATTAGATCTGGTTTTTTTGTGTTGAAAGTTTCAACCTTTATTTTTTTCTTTTCAAGAAAAGATTTTATGTCTTGAATTGCAAAGAAATGATTTGGTCCTTCATTAGAGTTTGGTCTTAGCATGTAAGTTTCAAGTTTTTTAGAACTCATGCTTTTATGTTTTGAAATTTTATAACCGCAATCAGTAAGATATTTTCTTTCATCTGCATTTAATCTGTTATATTTGAAAACCCCTTTTGAAGAATCAACTTTAATTATAACATTTCTTCCTTTAGTATTAGTAAATGTTTTTTGTTTTTTGTTTTGGCTCTCTAGGCGCTCATCAGCATTAGTTGTAATTATTTTATGCTCTTCTTTAGATGCTTCTACTTTAATTTGGCTATGATCATCTTCCATGATTAAAAGTCCTTCTCCAATTGAGCATGTGAGCAAGTGTTGCTTCTCTGATGGGCTTAAATTAAATGTGCGGCATATCTGGTCTATTACTGCGGGTTTTTGTCTCATGAGCATAGTATACGCAGAATTTGCAAGAACAGATTTTCCTGCAGCAGAACCAAACAGTCCCTCAACTTCTTGATTAATCATAAGTAGCCCCATATTAAATTTTCTGCAGGTTTTTACAATTTCAAAAATATATCCAGCATCTTCTGCCCTGGAAAGTAAAGACCAAGATTCATCAATCAATAAGAGTTTCCTAGATAAGTCAGACTTCATTTTCATATAAATATAATCTAAAACCAAAAACATTATGGAAGGTTTTACCTGTTTAGGTAAATTTCCAATGTCAAAGCAAACAAACTTGTTATTAAATTCTATATTAGTATGCTTATTCATAAATTTGAAAACTCCTGTAACGTACATCTCAAGTCTATTAACTAAACTAGTTACGGTTGTTCTTTCCATTTGGCTAGCTTTCTTTTCAACTTTTCTTAATGCGAGTAAAAGATCGTTTAAAATTGGAGGAGTGTTCTTCCAAGTAGATTCATCATCATTTATCCCCTTTATATTGTAAGCCTCAGTTATTGCCTTATCCATAAAAGATTTTTGAGGCTCAGTCATCTTTCCAAGCATAACTTGCATTAAATCTAAAAGGCTAAGTCGCTTTTCTGCGTAATCGTGCCCCATCAAGTCTAAGGGGTTTATCATTGTGTTAGAATCTCGAGAAAGATCGATTCTCTGCCCGCCAAAATAGCCCACAAGCGAGTTGTATTCTCCCTGCGGGTCGATAACCATTACTTTTGTACCATTAAGCAGATACCTCATAATAAGTAGCTTGCAAAAATAAGATTTTCCTCCGCCAGATTGAGCCAAGACTAAACCATTAGGATTAGGTAGCTTGAAAATATCCCTTATAATGGGAATTCCATTCTTATTTAATCCAAGCCAAACGCCAGTATTGTCTACTTGCAAAAATTGACTCGTAAATGGAAAGAATGCAGACAAAGCCTCTGTTGTAATGTTTCTACTGGCTTTTAATTCATCAATTCCTAGCGGAAGAGTAGATTTGAAGCCTTGAAGCATTCTGAGCCTAGCGGTTTTAGGCATAATCATCAGGCTATTAAGTTCAGATTCTACTTTTCTGGTAAGTAAATTTAATTCGTCTAAACTACTTGCTTTACAACTAATATATAGCCCAATATTAAATAACCTTTCCCGACCCTTCTGCAAACTCTCTAATGTGCTTCTAGTATCGCCATATTGAATTTCTAAAGAAGGATTAATTATTCCCTTTTGACCCATTGAAAATAAATCTGCTCTTTGTTTTTGTAGTTCTCGATTTAAATCGACAAGCATTCTTTCAATTGGATAAGGCTTAATGTGTAAGCTTAAATTAAAATCTGCGAGTGCACTAACAATTTTATCTAAGAAGCCTGCTTCGACATTTCTAGGATACCCAGAAGCATAAATAACTCTTCTAAATTCTTCATTATTTATTTTTAGATAATCTGCCTTATTCTCAATTGACTTAGGAGATAAATAATTTACTAATTCTTTTCCTACTCCCTCTCCAGAAAAACAATTTAATAAAAGTTTTCTAAGCGAGTAATTGTCTAGTCTTGATACTCTGAGATTTAATGATGTAAGCCTTTCTATACAGATGCCTACTTGGATGTTAATGTCCCCTTGCTCCGGAATAACCACATAAAAAACTCTATTCATTAATTTATTATTTGTTATAATTTCGTGTATATATTTTTTATATTTTGAAAATAATTCTTTAAACTTGTCTCCTTCTAATTTAGATTGTAAAGAATGTAAATAGTCATCTAGGTTTATACTCTCTGTATTCATCATTATTTGAGTTGGAAAATCTAAAGAGTTAAGAAACTTTTGAAAAGAATACATGATTGCCTCTTTTTCTTCTTGGGGCTTAATACTAAAATTAATTGGTTGAACTTTTAATATTGCTATCTTTTTATTGCTGGATGTAAAAATTAAATCTTTATCTATATTGTTTATACCAATAAATTGTTTTAACTTTGGATTTAAAGCAAAGACTTTTTGAAATCTCAAAAACCCCCAATAATTCTTAATAAATCCAGATAGATTTAGAAAAATAAAACCTATTCCTAAAGAAGAAGAAATTAACATCATGATAATCTTGATAGTGAGATTGTCAATTCTTCTAAATAATAAAAGAGAAATTCCCCCGAATAAAAAGGCGTAGGCTAATTGCGGGAAGGTTAATCCAAACATTATTTTTTCTTTATACTCTAGCTGTTGAGGTATTTGGTATGTCATGCGAAATATTTTGCAACCCCTGCAACTGTTCCCGTCACACTATCTGCTGTTTTCAAAGCTGATTTTATTAAAGAGAATAACATAAGATAAAACATAAGTAAGTTAATAATTCCGAAGCAAGTAATCATTACAAGTATTTTGAAGTTTTCAAAAATAGGTATCTCTACAATCTTTGCACCCGCAAGTAAAATTAAAGAATCAAAGAATGTAACAAAGATAATCATTCCTAAGAAATTGATAATTAATTTGCCATAGCTATTCAATGGCGGTATAAAATAAAGAAATATCCCGATAGGGATTAATACTACCCCGATACAAACAATAACATATCTTAATGTCAAAAGTAAAACTGTTCCGAGTAGAGTTAATACATAAAAGAATCCTAAAAATAATTGCAATCCAATATTAACAATATTATCAGCAGTAATTAAAAAGAATTTTGAATCAACTAAATTAATGACTCCTGTAGTCATCAAACTACTTATATCAATAAATGTTGCGTAAATAAAATAAGACATTTGAACTAAAACAATCATAATTAAAATATTTCTAAACCAAGTTTTTGCATTTTCTCTTTTAACTACATCATAACCAGAAATTATGAAATTAAATCCGGTGTAAAGTAAAAGTAATCCGTAAAACATCGATAGAATGTACATAACTATCGCCCAAATCGATCCAAATGCAGAAAGATTAACTGGTTCTGTTATAAGTGACTTTGTTAAATCTAATAATGGCTGAATTGGGGCATTAATAACTCCTATAATAAAATCATACATCTTTTGAGGAATGCACGTTGCTAAATTTAATAATCCGCACTCGTCAGTCATATTGAATCTCCCTTCTCAATTTAAGAATATGGATCCCGTCAATAGACAAAGTCCACAGATAATGAACTAGGCAGAAAATAAGCGATAAGGTGCAAATGACGAACAGATTCTCTTTTGTTTGGTTGGACAGGAACAATATAAAATAACCAAAGAGTCCAATTCGATAGATATAGCTATTTTTTAAGACAGATAAATATGCTTTTTTGTAGTTCATATTAGCCCTCCAAAATATTTTTTCAAAAGAGCATAAAGAGCATAGTTTAGAATTCCAAAAATTGAAAAATCATATATTAATCTAAATCTATCTTTATCTTGCACATAAATTATTCTTTCTGCTTTTGAGCTTCCATTAAAAGCGATTATTTTATTCTCTAGGTTTTGAGAAATAAAACTCGTATTCCCAACGATAATTTTGCTTTGATTACCATAACTAATATTTACAGATAAGTTTTGAGGATAAACTGCAACCTTTATCGTATCATTCAAATAATAATGTAGTTTATCTGTTTCTATTCTAAAATCAATTGGTTTTTGTTCAGCATAGCATGATTTGTTTATGTAATTGAAGAAATCAAATCCTTCAATTGAGCAATTATTCACATTTTTTATAATTAAGTTATTGCCTTGCTTAAATAAATTCTTAATTTCTTCTTGTTTGTAATCATCTGCTCTCAATGTTAAAACATAATAAGGAGATTTAGAGTAATTTACAGAGTAAGTGAATTCGTCAAACTTATAATAGGAATCTTGAAAGTTTGTTTTAACAGAATTACTATAACTTAAATTAAAATTTGTATTGCCAGAATAACTGGATAAAGTATTTATGTCTGCGAATAAAGAATTATTATAGTATTTTACTTTCAGATAATCAACGGCTTGTAAATTATCTTTTTGAACTTCATTATAATTATATGAACATCTGTGGCTATATGTCCTACAGACCCCATTTCTTCTTTTAGAGCAATACCTTTCCCAATAATAATGGTCAATAGAATAAGAAACATTAATTGTAAAGATAGATTTGATTTCAGAATCTGAATTTATGTTAACATTTACAAGTTTTCCGCTTCCTTGATAAATATTATTTACAAATACTTTGTTTTCAAAGGTATTTTTGGTTAATGTATAAATTCTTTTACAATCTCCATTGCTAGTCTGAGAATATCCCGGACTATTATAACTAACAGGAGCTACAAAGTTATAGTTATATCCCGTAAATACTTTAGTTTGATTTGGAATATATAAAGAATTATTATATAACACAGAAGGCATTGTTGTAAAAATGCTCATCCAAAAATCTTTGATAAAAATGCCTTGTTGTTTGCTTACGCCACTTGGCGGATTCGTAATTACTAAATTTGTATTTCTATCATAAATATATTTATGATCTGGAAAGAATTTATTTGAATAATCTAAATTAGATATAATCAAATCTTTTTCAGAATCTGTTAAATTCATATTTTTAATTTGAACACAGGTGTCATAATTAGGTGCAGAAATTTGAGAGCATTCAATAGAACTTATGAAAGGGGTTTGCACAAATATCCCTAGTAAAAGTGCAAAAGCCCCAATCAAAAAATTCTTTATCATGCTAGCCTGTGATAAAACTCACTATCCATGGTGCTAGCCAAATGACAACTAAGCCAATTACGACATACATTGCCATATTCTTTGCTTGCTCTCGTTTGCCTGGATCGTTCCCAGATGTGATATAAGTAATTCCCGCAAAAAGCAATACAAGAACCGCTATGGCTGATGCAAAGTATTTTACTAAATTATATATCTTTAGAACTGGTGCAAGCATTGTGTCAAAAGTTGCCTTATCTGTTGCAGAGATAGGCTGATTATAGTCTATAGCTACAACAACTTGAAGAGCAAACATTGCCACGAGCAAAACAAGACCTAAGATAGAGTAAATTCTCTTATTCATTTTTATACCTCCTGCAAAATTTAGTTGATTGTAAGGATTTACGGAATTCTTCTACTATCTTATTATAATTCTTTTTGTGCTTCCACTGTAAGAAGTTTTTGCATGTCTGGCAATTATCTTCTCCTTCTTCTATTTGTTTTTTGCAAGCTAAGCATTTTGTCATACTTGTGTCTCAGGGGGCTATTATTAAAGGACTCGGAGATATTTTTTACGTAAAAAAAGTAATTATTTTTTTCTCCGAGTTAATATAAGTCTTAATCTTTCTTTTTCTTTATGGAAAATTTATCAGAAGACCTAGGAGAACAAATCATTTTTCAACTTAGGGAGCTAATCAAGCTATTAGAAATTAAATTTGGGCAAAGAGATGTTTCTTGTGTTGAAAATGGAAGTAAGTAAGATTATTCATGATGATTGTATTGCCTATATGAAAACATTGCCAAATAATTGCATAGACTTAGTTGTTACAGACCCGCCTTACGGAGATAACGTGGCTTATGGGTGGAATAATAAGACAATTAAAAATAATGAGAACCCTTTAATTAATTGCTCCGCACTTGTTGAGATGTTTAGAATACTTAAGAAAAATTCTTCAGCTTATATTTTTACAAATTGGAAACATTATCCATTTCTTACTGAATTTATTATTAGATATACGCAATTTAAAATACGACACTTGCTTATCTGGAAGAAACATAATTTTGGTCTTGGTTGGGCATTTAGGCATCAATATGAAATGATTGTAGTTTTAGAAAAAGGCAAACCAAAATATAATTTAAAAGATTTTTCAGATGTTCAAAGTGCTCAATATATTAATCATAATAAATTAACTCACCCTCATGAAAAGCCTCAAGATTTACTTATGAAAATAATTTTACATAGCTCAAAAGAAGGCAACTTGGTCTTAGATCCGTTTGCTGGTTCGGGTTCAACTTGTAAGGCTTGTGAGAAATTAAATAGAAGATGGATTGGGGTTGAGTTGGATGAAAAATATGTGGAGATGGCTAGAAGTTGTTGCGCAAAAAGTTAAATACTAACTAAATTTTTAACAGGAGGTACAAAATGGCAGAAGAAAACGAACAAGTAGACTTTGAATATAATGAAGAAAAAGCACTGAAACAGGGTTTTGAAGAAGCAGAATCAGAAGGGGAATTATTTGATCTCGAAGCTTGGAAAAAGGATAGAGAGAAACGAAGACCAAATTAAAGATGGTTGAATAATTTAATTTTTATTTATTTCCCCTTTAATTTTCTAAGTCCATTTAGATTGAGTTGTTCTTCATATTGTTTTGCAGTAGGTTGCGGCTTTTCTTCAATTTTTAAGGGATGTTCTAATTTGTATAATTTGCTATACAGATCTATTGCTCTTTCTCCTAGTTGAGAGTCCCCTATTAATCCGGCATACGCTGAGATTATTCCAGGATATGCAAGTACTCCCCCATTTGTATAAAATAAGTCGTCTTTAGACATGAATGCTCTAACTGGCATATAGCCACTTTCCCCATTTCTTGTCACATATTCTTCTGCTAAACAAATTACTTCTTTTGCTTTTTCATGTATTCTTTTTTTCGCTTCTTCATCTTTAAGGGTTGTTGCCATTTTATGAGCATAATAGAATCCTTCTTCTTCTATAGCTAACTCTAAATTATCTTTAAGTTTTCTCTCAGTTTTTTCTATTAAATCAGCATGACCACTTTCTATTGCCGTTCTTAATGCTAAAGGATGCTCATCCCAACGTTCCTTCAAAAGTGTATCAATAGACTCTTTGTATAACCCCTTATCGTTAGCTTCTTTTAAAAATTTTAAAGCTCTATCTGCATAAGATTCTCTACGCATTAGCATATAATTGCCTGGGAAGTCAAAAGCTCCAGATAAGTATTTCTTAGCGACTTCTGAACAAAACTTTTTTATTGGTTCGTTGTTGTCAATTCCACCAGATCGAGACTCCAGCTTTCTATACCAACCTTCTTTATACAAACACAAGGCTAATGTAGTTTCGTTTATCTCAACACCCTTCCTCAAAAAATTAATAAAGAGTTTTCCCCACATATTTTCTTTTGTATTTTTATCTACATCTTTCAATATATATTCTGCAATAGAAAATTCATCTGAACCATATCCTTTCCATAAAGTAGGGTAATCTCCCGGTTGGGTTTTTGCCTCATCCCAATCGATGCCCTTGTTAAGATGTTTTAATAATTTAGAACTTAATCCAGTCGGTACATCTTCTTTGCTTTCATAATAAAATTCCAGTGCATGTATAAAACTCTTACCTGTCAATTCTATCCCGCTATTGATTAGATCGCTTAATACCTTGGGATACATATCTGTAAGCTTAGGATTATAAGCCCTTCTGTTTAGGGCATCATCTAAAGTTCCTTCTTTTATTTTTTCTTCTAGCAAAATAGTTTCAAGATTTAATCTTGTTTGAGGATGAAGTATAAAATATTTATCAGTTATTTTTTTAATGTACTTTATTTTATTTATTCCACTAGAGAAAACGTCGAGTCTGCTTCTAAGTTGCTCTTTACTCATCCCTTGTTGTGTTTTTTCTTGTTCCATCTTTTATTTTCCTTTCAATTTTCTCAGTCCATTTAGATTTAGATCTTTCTCGTATTTCGCTATTGTTGGTTGAGGTTTCTTTTCTGGTTTTTGCGGATGTTCTAATTTGTATAGTGTGTTATACACATCTATCGCTCTTTTTCTTAGTAGATTATCTCCTATCATCTCCGCATAATCTCCAATTATTCCTGGCTGAGTACCCCAAGCTCCTCCATCTGAGCAAAGTAGGTCATTTTTGGATTTAAAAATTCTAGTTGGTTTGTAACCGACTTCTCCCTTTCTTTCTGCATATTCTTCTGCTAAGGTAATTATTTTTTGTGCTTCCTCATATATTTTTTTTTGCAATTCCTCATCTTGAAAACTTTCTGCAATTTTATGAGCATAATAAAAATTTTCTTCGCCTATTGCTAGTTCTAAATTTTTCTTTAGCTTTCCTTTAGTTTTCTCTATTAAATCAGTATGACCACTTTGTATTGCCATTCTCAATGCTAAAGGATGCTCGTCCCAACGCTTATCCAAAATTGTGTTAATGCTTTTTTCGTATAATTCTCTATCATTGGCTTCTCTCAAAAAAGGTAAAGATTCGAATGTATTCGGGATAGTGGGCATTAACAATGTACCTCCATAAGTATCCATTTTTCCAGACAAATATCTTTTGACTAAGTCTGAACAAAATTTCTTTACAAGTTTAGGATTTTCAATTTCACCAGATCTAGACTTCAATTTCCCATATATCCCCTCTTTTCCTTCTACCCATAATTGACCAATTACTTCACCTTTCTCTAAAAGACTAGAAAAAAGACTTTTCCATACATATTCTCTTTTGTCTTTATCAGCATCTTTTAATATGAAATCAATAGTTTGTACATCTGAAAAAACATTTTTTGGTAGTAGATAGGGACGACCTTGACATTTTTTATCAAATCTGACTCCGTGCTTATTTAGATAGTCTAATGTTTTGGAGCTTAATTCCGTAGGCACATCCTCTTTGCTTACATAATAAAATTCTATTGCATGACTAAAACTTTTTTCTGACAATTCTATTCCACTATTAATTAAATCGCTCAAGACCTTTGGATAAATAGCTGAAAGTGTGGGGTTATATGCTCTTTCCCTTATGACTTCGTTTAGGGTTTCTCCTTTTATTTTCTCTTCTAATAAAATAGTTTCAAGATTTAATCTTGTTTGAGGATGAAGTACAAAATATTTGTCAGTTATTTTTTCGATGTATTCTATTTTCTTTCTACTGCTTGAGAAAACATCTAATCTATTTCTAAGCTGTTCTTTGCTCATCCCCTGTTGTGTTTTTTCTTGTTCCATCTTTTATTTACTATCTTTACTTACTATTTAGTAACAACATATATATATAATACTTTAGTCGAAAAAGCTTATAGTTTTCGTAAAGTTTATATATAAGACACATCTAATTAGTTTATGAGCAGCAATGAGTATGATTTAGATGAAAAGGATCAATCCATTTTAGAGCACTTGTTTAAAGATGCAAGATTATCTACAAATAAATTAGCAAAGCTCGTAAATTTAACACAACCAGCAGTTTTTAATCGTTTGAAAAAAATGGAAAGAGACGGATTTATTTCTAGATATGATTCATTAGTTAATTGGCAAATGCTTCCATTCACAAAGAAAGTTTATTTTTGTGATTTAAGCAGTGAAGATGAAAAAAAAATATCTGAGAAGAAAGAATGTTATGTTCTTATTAAACTATACGGCACGTTTACTCACATGATTTGGTGTTTCTTTAAAACAAAGAAGCAAGAAAAAGAATTTGAAAAATTATTACCAAGAAAAAGAGAGTCAATTGAAATAGAAAAAGTTTTCATAAAAGGATTATCTTTATTTAATACGCATCATTCAGAATTAAATATTGAGAAGAAATATGAAAGCATCCAGATTACTGAAAAAGATGTAAAGGTAATGAAGGCTTTATCAGAAGGCGGAGCAAGAAAAAGCCTAAAAGAATTATCTAACGAAACTGGCTTAAATATTGACCAAGTTTGGTATCATAAAAAAAGATTAATCGAAGCAGGATATTTTGAACATTTCGTTGTTCAACCAGGAATTGATAAATTCTTTTTATCAGTAAGTAATTTATTTATAAAAACAAAAAAGAAAATTAGACTAGATCAATTTCCAAGAGTCTTTAACCATTTTGAAACTACCGATGGAATTGGATGTGTTTTTTATTCGAAGAATATAAAAGATTATCTAGAAACACTAGATAAAATTTATAATTTACTCAAGGGAGAAGAGAAAGAAATACTTCTTTTTACAAATAAAGAGTATATAACCATAAACAGATATCCATTTGAATTTCTTTTATGAATTTAAAAACGATTGCAAAGATTTACTTCCCTTCCTGCATCACAATAATTCTTTCTTTTCTAATTAATTCGGCAATTATCTTCATTTGTTTTTCTAGAAGTTCTATTCTTTCTTGTAATATCTCATTTTTGTTTTCTGATTGAGTTAGTTGCTTTTCTATTTCAGTCTTTGTTACATCCATTAGCATATCTTCTTGCGTTATAGTATCACTCATTCCAAGAAGTTCAGAGTAATAATGTATTTTATCCGACTTTTTCCAGCCAAATCGATATTTTAACGCAGATTCTGATTTATACCTAGGTAGCCAATAACAGCAAGCATTATGCCTAAAATCATACATTGTAAGCTGTGAATATTTTTGACCAGCAGGGCTTACTTCCTCACCCAAAACTCTTTTTGCAAGACGTTGCAAATATTTATTCATTGTCTCTGCTTCTCGATCAAATAAGTAATCGTCTTTATCTAATGCTTCATTTTTTATATAATCTTTTACTAGGCTTGAGCAAAGCATTAATTTTATTCTTCTTCCAAAAGTTTTACTTATCTCATCTCGTATGGCTAACTCTTTGCAATCATTCTGAAGATCTGAAACCTTAATATTTCTTAGTTCGCTTGGAGCCCGTATCCCCGTATCGAATAAAAACATAATTAAGACTTTGTAGTAATAAATTGCCTTGTCGTATAATTTTTTTATTTCATCCTCTGTTAAATAAACCCATTTTGGTTTCTGAACACTAGTATCTAGATCTTGAGTTACGTCATAAATTTCTATTCCTTTCTTTCTATTAACTTTTTGATGCCAGTGCCAAAATGCCTTAAATATTTTTACAAAATTTGCAGGGTCCTGATAAATACCACCGTCCACCCTCTTAATTTCTCCAGTTCTCATTCCTGTAAAAAATTCATGAAATTGCCTTTCTTCTATTTTAGCTAAATCCTGCACATTATAAATTTCTTCGAGTTTTTTGGTTGCAAAAATCAATCTTTGTTGCAGATTGTATAGTCTATTATAGCTTCTCCCGCCTTTCTTGCTACTTTTTCCGACATTTAGGCCGAACTCCATATCGTTAATATAATTGAGAATCATCCTGGAATTTGCTTCACTTATATATGGAATTCTTTTGCCACATTTTTCTTTCCAGACCATGTATCTTTCTTTGTAGGTTGCTTCGTCTCGTTTCATCGATTGTCTGTGGATGGGTTGACTTTTTAAATCTTGTCGAGAGCAAGTGTCACAAAGGGGTGACTGGGAAGAACTAAATTATTATTCTAACAATTCTACAGATAATCTATTCAAAATTATTGGCTTATTTACAAAAAAACTTTTTAGATTTTTAGTGGAGGGTTCGAGTTTTCTAAATAAATTATTGCTGTGTTCTAAATAATCATTAAATGAAAGAGAAAGCTGAATAACTGTTAAAGTTTTGTCTCCCGAATAAGCAATTATACATCTTGGCATATTTGTAATTGTTTTAATGTCTATATTTTCATTTATAGAAAAAACATGATAAGTAACCTTTAAAGATTTGAAAGCTTCGCCTGGTTGAGAAACAAAATATAAAAAATATCCGTTGTCAATTAATCTTTTTTTTCTGTATTTTATTATTGCGCAAGTTGTATTTAGTTCATTTGCTAAATCAACAATTGATTTTCTTGCTCCGCCAATAATCATTTTGTGTAAAAGTTTTATATCAGTTTTGTCAAGTTCTATTTTGTTTTCTTTATCACTATATTCTTCTAGTTTTCTTTTAATATCGAAAATTGTTCCGCCAAGTCTATGAGAGCCTGTTAAAAGTTGTGAGATTCTTTTTTCTGGCAATTGACTTTCAAATTCTTTGAGTTGTTCTTTATTCTTGAAAAAACAAAATATCTGATGAGTGAATTCACCAAATAACTCTTGCAGACCAAAACACACAGGCATTTTAATTATTTTGTCAACTTGTTCTCTAGATAAAGAAGTATAATACATTTTGTAAATTAAAGGCAAAACATTTGTGTTAAGCAAACTATCGTATCTTGAAATAAAACCCTCTTCTTCTAATTTTTTAATTCTTGCGTGAACTGATGGTTGTTTAATTCCAATTAATTTTGCGAGCTGATGAGTTGAAAGTCTTGCGTCATAAAACAAATATTCAAAGATTTTTTTGTCGTTCTCTGTAAGCTCCATAATAGCTAGTAAATGCTCTTCCTATATAAACTTGTCTATTTGATAGTCAAAATGACCATAATCCTTAAGTATATAATAAGATGTATATTGTTACTATACAATGATAAAAATAACACAAATTCAAACTCAAAACAGAAGAGCGGCAGAAGAGGTCGTTAAACCACTTCAAGGAGAAGGAGGGAATGAAAAATGAAAGAAAAATTAGATATTTTGGTAGTGGAGGACAACCCTTTACATCAAGAATCAGCAAGACGATTATTGGCAGATCATAACCTAACATTGGTAGGCACATTTGATGAAGCTGCAGATTTTCTTAATGGAAGCTCTAATTACGCTCCCAAGAAAATAGAACAAAGAAAATATGATGCTGTTTTAACAGATATGTTCTTACCGCAGGGAAGAGGAGATTGCCAAAGAGATAGATCTCAGGCGAGTGTAGAAAATCCGTTTGGATATCCTATTGCATTATTAGCTTGCAAAAAAGAAGTTCCTTATGTTGCAATTTTATCACAAGTGGATCACCATTCAAGTCCAATGGCTTATAGCATGGATTTGTTTATTTTAGAAAAGAGACAATCTTCTCTAGGACAAATTCTTGAGAGATCTCCTACGCTAATAGAAATGAAAAAATCTAGATTACTAATTAGTGATACCTCGAAATTTTCGGAAGAGGTTGGCGAAGGAAAATATGCAAAAAATTGGAAAGCTGCTCTTGATTATGTAATGACAAAACAATAAATTTATCTCGCTCTCACGAGCGAGTTTTTATTTTTATTATCGGTAAAAGTCCGATAACTGATGAGGCATGAGCCGAAAAAAATAAAATGGAAAAGAAAAAACAATCAAACATGAAAGGAGGTAGAAATAATGATGAATAACAGGATATATCGTGTAATCTCTAAAGAAACTATTGAGTTAGAGAGGGAGCTAGAAAAAAAGATCAAAGAAGCCATGGAAGTACCTGAATTTTTACCGGTAATTGGGGGAATTCAAAAGTATGGTTTTTTTACGGATTTATTATTTGACAAAGAAAAAAAGGGGATAGCTTATATCGCTGAAAGACATACCCCCTACTCGGACCGGGTTAAAATTCCAGTTCAATCATCATTTGCAGTTCAATCATCTTTAGGAGGTGCTCTTAATGAAGAAATGATGTATCCAAGAACGCGACATGATGGGGCGTTTATGAAATTATTAAGCTTGGAGATTACAAAAGAAGATTTCTTAGTAGGGGTCATGCTTGAGGGTTCGGAAAAAAGTATAACTTACAATCTCAAAAAACAAGCGACTTTTGAAGAGTTAGACCCAACTGAACAAATGTTAAGGAGGCTACCGAGCATAATGTTTTAATAAAGGCATGAAAAAAATAAAATGGTAAACATGGCAGGTAAAATAGGATTTGAAGAATATGTTGATGTCTTAAATAGATTGAGCCATAAAGATTTGAACAGCGGGCTATATCTTCCTGGAGATAATATCCAAATTAATATAGATACTTCTCCAAAAAATGTTAAAGACGGATTGATTAGAAGTCATAAATTTGAATTAAGAAATTGGCCTCAAGATCAAGGAAAATATCAGCTTGAACATTTGACAACAGGAGCACATATTTTAGTAAAATATGAGGGCATATTCGAAGACTACTCTAAAGGATGGAGAACTCCCGAGCCAAATGAAGGCTACATAACAATTCATCCTGAAGGTTTTAAACCAAGAAGAGGAGATTCGTTGGGGAAAAGAGTTCTGCCAGATATTCTCGAATTCGCAAAGGCTGAACAAATTAGATTAAATGCTCTTTGGAGAATGGCAAACCAGGACAAATCTGATTCAGAATATTATAGAGTTACTTATGAGCCAAGGAGTAGAAAATGACAACACAAAATAGAGAAGTTCATTCGCTGGAAGAATACAAAATCGAAAATGAAAAATTAGAAGAATTTATTGATCAAATTGAAGGTGCAGTGCCAAAAGAAAACGGATTAAATATTTATGCTCCTGGATTTTGGCCAGCTTACGCGAAGTTTATGCAACCTTTAGTTGCACAATACATGAAAGAATATTCTCAGGACAAACGAAGTAGTTTAGAGAGTAGATGTTTTTCAGGAGGATCAATGTTACACGATAATCGAAATCACGCAGTAAAAATCATTGGCAGAGGTTTGTTTAAGCTTTTAGTCAAAAGAAATTATTTGGAGGAATCTGAATGTTCTTTGTTTTTCCCAGCAATGCCTTGTTATGATATCGGCTCAGGAAAACATATGTCGGGTGTAGATTTACAAACTAACGAGAAAGCACTTCAATTACAAAAATCAGCTTTGATTAGGTTATTAGCTCACCCAAATTCAAAAGAAATTAATAGTGTAATGCAAGAATTTGTATCTTTTAGCAAGGGTTATGTTTTTGACTCTAGGCTAAGAGGCATTTCTGATGAGGATCCAGATGTCTTTCAAAGTTGTGCTCTCGATCTTGGAGCAGAGAAGTATAAAGAAGTTTGTCAATCCGCAGATGAATATTTGGATTCATATAAACAATATTCTCCTGGTTTATCTCTTGCAATGCATATATTCCCAAAGGTTAAAAGTAATTTTCATGGGTTGGAAAGAATCCAAGAAAATATTTCAATGCTAAGGGAAAATATTAGAAAACAGAGATGACCTTCCCAGTCACCATCTTGTGACAATTACTCTCGACAAGATTTAAAAAGTCAACCCATTACACAACAGCGATGGGAAATCTCTCAATTAAAAATTTTAAAATTAAATTAAATTATCCACCCATCGAAATGGTCATACGTCCTGTCACGGCGGTTTGGGCGTTCT
>CAZKZU010000026.1:6222-23712 GCA_964557345.1 uncultured Methanosarcinales archaeon | reverse complement strand
AATTAATTTTGTCATGCTAAAGGGTATTTCAAAAATACTTATAAACGTTTTGTCTATAATTTATTTATCAGTATTATTTCATAAACAATATTTATAATTAACTAAGAATTCTTTTTATCTATGCAAAATACAACTAGGTTAGTTAAACATCTTATTAAAAAAAGGCCTTCTATTAGAGAAATTGATTTTGCAAAAGTTAATGTGCCTGATCCTCGTGAAATTGGAACAATATACGGCGGTCTTGCTGAAGCATTAGTTAAAGAATGGCTAGCTAGAGCAAGATTTGTTCAAGATAAAAATTTTCCAAGATATACAGCAGGTTTAGAGTGCGTTAAGGCAAATAATGGGGTAACTGTGTATTCTGGAAATACTTCTATTCATCAATTTGATTTTCTTGCAAGAAAAAATGGTCTCAACTATGCAATTGAAGTAAAATCTATGTGTCTTAATAATATTTCAAGCAAAATTTCAAGATATCTTGCCTTAAGTGAAGCAATTTATGGAGAAAAAACTCATATGTTACTTTTCTTTCCTACTTATTCAAATAAGATTAATGATGCACAAAATATTGAATCTCATTTTCCTGGAGATGTAACTTGTGTAGACTTAGGTTATAAAAAGAAAGACTTACGAGCAGTTGCAGAAGAATATCGTAACTGGCGACTTGATCAAAGCGGAAGAAGTCTTGACGAATTAAACTAATAATAACCTTTTTATCTTTTCTTTTCAACAATATAAGTTATATCAACATTTTGATCAGCACCATCAAGAAAACAATCTATAATTTTATCAACAACTTCGTACTCAATGATTTTGTTATTTTTATGGACTTTGATAATTTCTCCTTTAGATAATGGAATTCCTCCAACTAACTCTTCTGTTTTTTCATCTTTTCCATCTTTGAATATTACTTTTGTAGTTTTCTTAATCATAATATTAGAAAGGATTGTTAGGTTTAAAAACTTTTTTTAACTAGATTAATTTTAAAGTAATATATATAACGCTAAAATTTACATTAGACTCGATTATATTTATTAGATAAAAACAATCACCTTTATAAATAGCTTATTGTTCCAGCGAGATAGGTAATAAACATGGCAAGAATGCATTCAGGCGCAAGAGGAAAAAGTGGCAGTAAAAAACCCTCAGAAAAGGCTACATGGGTTAAAATTGAAAAGAAAGAATTAGAAATGCTTATCACTAAATTAGCAAAAGAAAAAAAGACTTCTGCTGAAATCGGTTTAATATTACGAGATTCTTATGGCGTACCAAACGTTACAGATATTTTAGGTAAAAAATTGTATACTTTTATCAAAGATAAAAATTTACAAAAGAAAATGCCTGAAGATCTAAGAGCAATGATGGTTCGAGCATTCCAATTAAGAAAGCACGTTGAAACTAATAAACAAGACAAAGTAGCTTTAAGAGGAATTAAATTAGCTGATTCTAAAATCAACAGACTAGTAAAATATTATAAAAGTACAGCAATTATTGATGCATCTTTTAGATACAAACCAGCTGATCTAAACTTATATATTGATTAAGATTACTCTTAATTAATTATTTTATTATTTTTATTCTTTACTTTTTGTTATTATTCGTATATTAGTAGTCTTTATTTCTTCTTATTTACTTATAATTATTCTTAATTAACTATTTTCATATTTCAATCCTTATTGCATTCTATTATTTGTGCTCTTTTCAATCAATATCCAAAATATTTACGGATTAGTGATAAAAAGATTTAAAAATAATTAGCGATTCTTTCTTTTTTCATGAGTAATTCAACATTGATAAATGATATTCCATATACTTTTGCACAAGGTTTTGCAATTGATCAACAAAATATAGACGCAGTAATTAATTCTGCAAATAATGGTCTTTTATTAGGTCAAAGTGGAGCTGGACGAATTCGTGCAGTTACTGGTTTTATCCCAAAAAATTCTGAAGCTGAAAGAGAATTTTATGATTTATGTAGTGAAATTAGCTCAATTGGCGGAAATTGCTTGCGATGGCAAGAATTTGACATAAAAAAAGATCTAGAAGCTGGATTAACAGAAACAGGTCCAACATATGTTCAATTAGAATGTCTTCTTAAGATACTTAACAATGGAAGTAAAGCTTTAGACCTAGGAGAGGCAAGACTTACTACTTCAGGCAATTTTAGTTATAATCTTGATTTTCCTAAATTTATTATTCATGCTGTAGGAATGGGATATACTTGGCCAAGTATTGACAAAAAAGGAGATTTAATTCCTGCAACTGAAGAATCAGTTTACAATTCAACTTTAAACTCAATGAAACTTGCAAGACAATTTACATTTTCATCAATCGCGATGCCTTTAATGTGCGTTAGATCTGAAAAGAAATCTGATGGTTCAACAAAAGTTTATGGCTTAACGCCAGAACAATCTTTTAATGCAATGACAACTGCAGTTAAAGACAGCGAATATAAACCAAAACAAATAATTTTCTGTGCAGATAATAAAAGCAGTGTTGCTTATTTTCAAGAAAAAGGATTTTTAGAAAAATAATTCTTTTAGATTTTTTTTATTTAATTCATATTATTATTTAAATATAATATCTATGATTCTATTAGAATTAAGGTTTTTTACTTAATAATCTCAATAATTTCTTCAGCTGCTGTATCAATGACACCACAATCTGTAAATCTGAATCCTGATTTATTTATGTTCATTAAGTTTCCAAGGATTACAAATGGATCTTCATGAGCTACACCAATTCTTTTTAAGAAAAGGTTCATTTTCTTGAAATCTTCATGAATTGCTGTTGGTTCTTGATTTGTAGTTATTCCATATATAGGTAAAACTATTCTTGAATCTCTTTGCTTGTCAACTGCAATAAATCCGCCACCCATTTTCTTAAGTTTATTTATAGAATCAGCAATATCTTCATCATTTGTTCCAATTGCGATTATATTTCCTGAACTTCCATATAAATTAGTAGCAATAGCTCCTTTTTGCATTTTGAAATCTTTTACAAAATTAATTGAGATTTGGCTATTACCTTGAGTTCCTGCAACAACAACTTTTAATATGTCGTCTTTAGTTTGAATTGCTTTATCTACAACTGCTAATTCAATCTCAGCACTTAGTACTGAATCAATAGCGGATATGACTTTTACTTTTTCATGTTTTTTACTTGAATCAAGTCTAAAATCATCTGCTTCAAGATCAATTAATTCAATATTTGATTTTGGTACTTTGGATATTTCTTTCTTAAATACCATTAATTCATCATTCTTAACAACCATTTCTCCATCGATGAAAACTCTTTTTATTGATAGTTCTTTTAAATTATCAAGTTCAACAATATTAGCTCGTTTTCCAACTTCAATAACTCCTTCATTTATTCCAAGAAGTTTAGCTGGGTTAATTGTAACATTTTTAATTGTTGTAATTGGATCAAGTCCAAGTGATAATGCTTTTTTAATAGTATTTCGAAGGTAACCTTTAGAAACTTCTGTATAAGATTTTTCTTCACTAACAATAGAAGTATCGAATTGTTTTGCTAATCTAATCAAGTTAACTAGAGTTTTTCTCTTAGTTCCTTCTACAATCTTAATTTTAATTCCAAAACATGCTTTTTCAAATGCTTCTTGATAAACATTAGATCCAATATCTGCTCTAATTCCAAGTTGTGCAAAGTTGCTTAAATCAGTAAAATGAACTTTTGAAATATTACTTATGATTGGTTTTTCCATTGCTCTTGCAGCATTTACTCTTTTTAAGAAAACTGAATCTTGTTCTCTAATTCTTGTAACATCATCAACTTGAGTCAAACCTAGGCAATGCTTATCCTTAATTAGATTAGAATATTCTTCATTAGTTACTTCAGAAGGCCCGCTTTCAAGTTTATTTCTTTCAATATTAACTGGATATAAGAAAAAGAAGTTAATTGGAGTTTTACTAAATTCAGATATTACATACTTAGCAGCTTCAATTCCGCCTACTTGTAAATATCCTGAAAAATCTTCAACAACAGTAGTTACTCCCGATAACAATGCTTGTTTTGTGTACATTGCAGGACTTAAAAATGAATCTTCAGTTCGGATATGTGCTTCAATAAATCCTGGAACTATATAATTCTCATATTTTTTGGTGGTTTTCTCTATTTTAGTAATTGTTTCAGAAAATGTAACTTTAGCAGGATATATCTCTCCTTTCTGTACATCAATTAAGTTACCTTCAATCTGCAAAATGAATCCCCCACAAAAAAGCGAAACAAGGTAGTTAATAAAGATTTCTGTTTATTTTTAAAGAAATTTCGGGTTTTATTTATTCCTTCATTATTTCAACTTCTTTACTACGAGCAAAAAGTATACTGCCTACTTATGAGCCGATATGACGTATGACTTGATGGAGCAGCGACGAACGTATAGTGAGGAGCGTCGCGACTATTGTGAGCGCTAGCGAACTTTAAGAAGAAAGGCGAATTGGCCGTATACTTTTTGCATAAGGGAAGTGTGGTTAGAAAGTAAAGTATTTTTAAGAAAGTATGATAGTTACATTTATTAAGTAGTTATTTTTAATCTGAGTTTCATGAATACTAATGCTATAAGTGTTTTATACAATACTCAAAAGTTGCAAGATAAATTATCTGAGAATAGAGCAAAAACAAAAGAGGGTAAATTTTTAGAAGATCTTAATCTTTGCATATTGTCTTCTCCAAGTTTATTTACTAGATTTGCACGATTTCCATTTCCAATGAGTTTTAAAGATATAACTCTTGATAGAAAAACTTATTTGCTTGTGGATTTAAATCAATACAATCAAATAGATCCTTTTGAAGGCGGTCCAATTATTGGTAGAATTGATGTTCTTGCTAAGGATACCAATCCTGATATAGAAAGTCTTGACTACTCAATTAAAAATGATATTCACCTTAGATTTTGCAATAGTTTATACTTAAATACCGGTCAAATTCCAACTCCTTGTCATATTCATCTACAAACTGATTCTAAAACAGGAGAAGTCAAACGAGAAAATAAATTAGGTCAATCAAGATTTTACAAAGGTAAAAGCTGTCCTATTTTAGAACAAATAATTCCAACAGATTGGATAATTGGGAATTAAGTTTTATTTTTATTTTTTTATCAATTTATTTTAATCTAAACTATTTATTTCCTTTATTTTTGATTATTTGATTTTCTATTGATTAATTTTATAAAAGCCAAATCTTATCTAATTATATGGAAACCGGAAATAACTCTGAAAATAATTCTTCAAATAAATATCCAAATAAATCTTTTGCAGTCGCAGTTAAAGCAATAATAAAAAAAGATACTAGTTTCTTAGTTTTGCTCAAAAGTGAATCTGAGGAAGTTAATCCGAATACTTATGATATTCCTGGTGGAAGAATTGAATATGGAGAAAATCCCGAAAACGCTATACATCGAGAAGTCTTAGAAGAAACAAATTTAACTATAGAAATATTAACGCCGATAAACACTTGGAGTTTTATTAAAAAAGATGGAGTTCAATTAGTTGGAATTACTTACTTGTGTGAATACAAATCAGGAAAAATTCTATTATCAAAAGAGCATAAATCGTATTCTTGGATGACTAAAAAAGAAATTATCGAATCACATTTGCCTTCTTGGCTAGTTGATGAAATATCTAATCTAGATTAAATTTTTTGAAATTATTTTTAGTTTTTATCTAAGTTGTAATTTTTGAAATTCATCATATAAATGATACCAATTCATAACTCTAGTTGTATTGGACGGAAGCTCTGCATTTTTATTCCATGGTGTATCTATTAAAAATACTTTAATTCCTACTGGTGCGCAATCAATCGCATGATTTACTCCATCATCTACAAGAATTGAAATTTGATTTTCTAAGCACATTTGGGATTTATTTTTTCTAAGTGTAATGTCTGCATGAAATGCATCGCCATGATGAAGTCTGTCTTGATAAACATCTCCGAAATTTTTTCGCATTTGATAGTCTGTTAAAAGTATATTTTTTGAAAGTCTTGCAGTAACAACTGATAGTTCATGTTCTTTCCGAAGTGCGGCAATAACTTCTTGTGCTCCTTCAACAGGTTGAATTTCTCTAAAATCTTCGCTTGCTACAAACGCATCTACCCTTCTTATTGCTTCAGTAATTTCAAGTTGCCATATTTTTTCGAAAGCATAGGTGTGAAAATCATTCGGTTTAAATGCAATTCCATAATTTTTATGATAGAATTCACATAATGCAGGTAAAAAGTGCAATTGAGTATCATCCACATCTATTCCTATTCTTATCATGTCCTAAAAAAGAAATTTTAGGGTTTTATAAACATAATTACATTGGAATGGCTATGTTTAATGTTATTAATGTGTGTAAACTTATAAAACTAAAAAAAAATTAACTAATTTGTATTAGAGATTTTGCTCTTTCATTACTTGATTTACAAATTCTTTATGTGGAATAGACATTTCGCATAGAGGCATTCTATAAATCTCTTTGCACATACCTTGTTTAGCAAGCATATATTTTATTGGAATTGGATTTGATTCAATAAAAGCAGCTTTACTTAAATTATGTAACCAAGGAATATCCATTAGTTTATCTAAATCATCAGACGTGGTTCTTCCTTGTTTTTGTGCATTTAGCTCTCTATCTACCATATTTTTAATTTTATCAGGAATTATATTGCTTAAAACTGAAATAACTCCTTGTCCTCCTAATTTTATTACCTCTGGAGCTACATTATCGTCTCCGCTAAGTACACTAAAATAATTCGGAAATTGTGCGACATATTGTTTGATTCTATACATGTCTCCTGACGCTTCTTTTATTCCAATTACATTTCTATTGCTTTCAATGATTTTAGAAATAGTCCAAGGTTCTAAACCAACCGAAGTTCTTCCAGGTACATTATATAATATCACGGGAAGACTGGTGGATTTTGCAATAGCAGTAAAATGCCTGCGCATGCCTTCTTGACTTGGTTTGTTATAATAAGGCACAACAGAAAGACACGCATCGGCTCCACTATTTTCAGCATCTATAGTAAGTTCAATTGCTTCTTTAGTACAATTAGCTCCAGTTCCAGCAATTACATAACATCGTCCAGCGACAGTTTGAACTGTAAATCGAATTAATTCTTTATGCTCATCCATACTTAACGTCGGACTCTCTCCCGTAGTTCCACAAGGCACAATACCCGTAATTCCATTAGCAATATTAAACTCAATCAATTTCTCAAGAGTTCCATAATCAACACTTTCATCTTCATTGAACGGCGTTATAATTGCAGTAAAAGCTCCCTCTAGTTTTTTATTTATATCTATTCTTGTCATATATACTCACAAAAAAGGAAAAGTCTAAAGAATATAATAATCTAATGTTAACAGGATAACAATTATTAATATTTTGTAAAAAATAAGGCTGAATAAATCCGGGTGCATTCAAAAAATAATGAAAAGTATACTGCCTGGGTATGAGCCAATATTGAGTATGACTGAAAGGAGCAGCGAAGAGCGATAGCGCTGAGCGTGGCGACGATAGACAGGCGAATGTCGACAAAAACCCTATTGGCGAATTGGCAGTATACTTTTCAAAAATAAATTATTCCGGATGCACTCCTAAATCCGTTAATCTTATAAAATCAAAAGAAGTTCTGTTAATTATGCCATCGTTGGACAATCTGGTCGTCCGCTCGTCTCGAAAACGAGTAGCTCACGCTTTGAGGGTTCAAATCCCTCCGTTGGCGTTTTATGTTCTAAATTAGTAGCATTTTAAGTATTTTAGCTATTGAGAAATATTACTTTAATTAAATATTTGACTATGTACTTTTTTAGGATGGAAATGAGAAAGCATAATAAAGAATGCGATAATTTCAACTCTTCCAAGAAGCATTAGTGAAATAAATAACCATTTTAATCCAATTGCTAGGGAATTAGCTGCGATTCCAACTGACAAGCCATTATTTGCTAAAGCCGAACTTGTCTCAAATATGGCATCACTGAAATGAAATCCTGCTGAACTTACAATAAAAGCTGAACCTATCCAGAAAAATATATATAAAAATACAATTGCAAGTGTTGAAACAACTTCTGAATTTGTATATTCTTTTCCAAAGCAAGTTATTTTTCTATTGTCATCGAAAATAGTATCTGTAATTGCTTTTTGAATACTTTTGAATATCAAAACTAATCTATAAATTTTAAATCCTCCTGATGCTGAAAATCCAGTTCCTCCAATAATCATTAAGAAAGCAAGAAATACTTTTAAGCTATCTGGTTGATCTGTGAATAAATATAATCCAAATCCGCTACTCATTGAACTAATTACATTAAATGCTGATTCATATGCGGACATTCCAAAAAATAATTTGAAAAAAATTGATGCTGCAAAAAGTACTGCTAAAAAGAATGGGACTTCTGATTTCCAAAAATCTCTGAACTTAAAAGAAAATAAATTAAGCATTGCAGTAAAACTTGCTGCTCCTAATACCATTGCAACCATTACAATTATTCCAAGAGTATGCGGAGTTAAAAGTGCTCCCAAATCATTAACAGGACTAAATCCTCCTGCACTTAATGCTGCGAATACGATATCAATAACTTGTAATATATCTTTCAGTCCTGCGAAATAAAGAATTGTGCCAATAACTATTATATACAGAATGTAAATTCCTACAATTGTAAATAAAGTTTTTTTAATTCTATGATTTTCTCCTTCATACATACCCATGCTTTTAGATAATGCAGTAAGTTTTTGTTCAGGATAAAAGAATGCAAGCAGAATCAATATTATGCCTATTCCTCCAATAAACTGAGTCATAGCTCTGTATAATAAAATTGATTTAGGAACAACACTTAGATCGGTTATCATTGAAAATCCTGAAGTTGTGTATCCAGAAACTGATTCAAAAATTGCATTTGTTAAAATATGAAACATACTACCTTGAAAAAGTCCTGATAAAATATACGGAATTGCTCCAAAAAATCCAAGTAAAACAAAAGTAATAACTAGAAGCGAGCTAGCTTCTTTAGTATTAAGATCTTTCCTTTCACATAAAGAATTCATAAAAAATCCGCCTACAAAAAAACAGATTGCAGTGAACATGAGTGCTATTGCAGCAGAATTCTCTTTAGTAACAATTGATACAATAACTGGAAACAACATAAGCAGACCTGACATCTGCATCATAAATCCAGTATTTGCAAGTAAAGCTTTCATAATATTAGTTTTCGGGGGTGTTATTTAAATAATTAACGATATTCTTAATTATAGTTATTATTATCTAGTTGTATCTTTTTATCGACAATCATTCAATAACTTTTTAAAAGATAACTGCGAGTGAATAATCAAGGGTAAATATTAGTAGAAAGAGTGGGTAATATATCAAAGGTAATTGTAAAAGAGCAATTAATTAAAAAAGAGTTGACATTATGGAAATATATATTGATAGTGGTGAGTTAAGCGAAATAAAAGAAGCAGTTGAAACAGGGTTAATTAATGGAGTAACTACAAATCCTAGTTTAGTTCAAAAGGCAGGCTCAGTATCAGGGGTTGAATTTCCAACTCTTATCAAGTCAATAGTAAAACTTCTAAAAGAAAATTGCAAAACCGATTTTACAGTTAGCGCTGAAGTAATGTCTAAAGATTCAAAAGGTATGGTTGAAGAAGGCATTAAACTTTCTAAGATTGATAAACACGTTATAATCAAAGTTCCCTTAACAAAAGAAGGTCTTATCGCAGTTGCAAAATTAAAAGAAAAAGGAATAAGAACGAATGTAACATTATGTTTTACTGCTAATCAAGCTCTTCTTGCTGCAAAAGCAGGAGCATATATAATTAGTCCTTTTGTTGGAAGACTAGACGATGTAGGACAAGATGGAATTGAATTAGTTAGCGAAATAAGACAATTATATGATAATTATGGATTCAAAACAAAAATAATTGCAGCAAGTATCAGAACAACTTTGCATGTAAAACAAGCTGCATTAGAAGGCGCAGATATTGCAACAATTCCATATAAAATTTTCAATCAAATGTTTAATCATCCATTAACAGATAAAGGAATTGAAATGTTCAATAAAGATTGGGAGAGTTATCAAAATGCAATACGAAAATAAGTTTGGAACTTATGGAAAAGAATCTTTAATTAGAATAAAACAAATTTCAAATATATTAAAAAATGAAATTCCAAAAGTAAAAAAAGAATTGTCTAAAAAATATGAAACTGAATTTGCATCTTTAAATCTTCCACTAGATACCGCAAATTTACAACACATAAAAGTAATTGCAAAAAAATATTCTGGTTACAAAGTAATTGTTATTGGTATAGGAGGATCTAATCTTGGAACTCAAGCAATTCATGATTCTTTATTTGGAAAATACTCTGATCAAATTTTGTTTGCTGACACAATTGATGAAGATTCATTGCGTTACATTATAAGTAAAATAAAATCAAGCGGTCAAAATAGCGATACTAAAACAAAAGATAAATACTTAATAAACATCGTAAGTAAATCTGGAAACACAACAGAATCAATAGGAAACTATTTTACAATTCTAAATGAATTAAGTTATGAAGGATTTGTTGCTAAAATTCCGACAGTAATTACAACTGATAAAAATTCGCCTTTATGGGACTATGCAGTAAAAAAGAACTTTGATGTTTTAGAAATACCTAAATTAGTTGGCGGAAGATATTCTGTTTTCTCAGCAGTTGGATTATTTCCGTTAGCAGTAGTTGGAGTAAACATCGATAAACTACTATCAGGAGCAAAAAAAGCATTAACTGACGGCTTTTCAGAAAAAAGTATTGCTGCAAAAAGTGCAGTAGATATATATTTTCATTCAAAACTTGGAAAAAACATAGCTGAAACTTTTATATTTATTCCGAGCATGGAATCAGTTGGAAAATGGTATCGTCAACTTTTTGCTGAAAGTTTGGGTAAAGAACAAAACAAATCAGGTATAACTGTAAACGCAGGAATGACTCCAACAGTTGCAATCGGTTCAACTGATCTTCATTCTGTGGGTCAACTTTACCTTGGAGGTCCAAAAGATAAATACTTTATGTTTATTGTTCCACAAAAAATATTTTTTAAAAAATATCTTAAAATAGATTATTTTGATAAAGATTTATCTGTATTACAATATTTAGAAGGAAAAACAACGTCTGAAATAATGTCTGCAATTGTATTTGGAATACAAAATGCTTTTGTTCAAAAACAGTTGCCTTTTTCAACAATAAAAATTAATTCCAAAGATGAAAAAGAATTAGGTTATCTTCTTCAAACAAAAATGTTAGAAGTAATATACTTAGGACTATTAATTAACGTTAACTCCTTTGATCAACCCAACGTTGAAGAATATAAAAAGATTACTCGAACAGTATTGGATAAGAATGCTAAAAAAAGTAAATAATTTATAATAATAATGCTAATAAAAAGGATTACTACAATGAAAAAAATATATATAGGTTCGGACCACGCAGGATTTGATAATAAACAAAATGTAATTGCAATCTTAAATAAGTTGAAAATTCCTTTTCAAGACGTTGGAGTATATAATAAAGACGTTGCAGATTATCCTTTAGTTGCAAAAAAAGTTTGTGTAAATGTTTTAAAAAATAAAACACGTGGAATTCTATTATGTGGAACTGGAATTGGAATGTCAATTGCAGCAAACCGAAATAAAGGAATTCGTGCAGCATTAGTCTATGAACCAAAACTTGCACAAATATCTAGAGAACATAATGATTCAAATGTTTTAGTCTTATCAGGAATGATGTCTCCTTCTAAAATAGAGCCTACTCTAAAATTATGGTTTAATACTGAGTTTAAAGGTTTATCTAGATATAAAAGAAGACATAAACAATTAGGTTAAGTTTTTTTGAAAACAGCTTAATAATGATAATACTATGAGTTAAATATACTCGTGAACCAGAGTAACTATATAAAAAATAAAACACTTTATATATTCAAGTGCATTTGCGTGTTTTAAGTGAGGCGGTAACATGACAGAACAAAAAATAATTCCAACAGTTTTCGTATTAAAAGGCGGAAATTTTAAAGACAGATTCAATAAAATGGTTCCAATTTCTGATAACGTTCAAATAGATTTTATGGATGGTCAATTTGTAAAATCTCAATCTATTGATTTAAAAGAAATTCCTGATTTAAAAAATTTAGACAATGTTTTCACTGCTCATTTAATGGTAAAATATCCTCAAAACTGGATGCCTGATTTAGCAAGAAAAGGTTTTAAAAAAGTAATTTTTCATTATGAAAGTCAACCAAATGACATCGATATAAAATATTTAGTTGCTCTAGCTCAAAGACATGATTTAACTCCAATTCTAGCTTTAAACCCGGATACATCAGTTCATGCTGTAGAAAAATTCAAAGGATTAATTAAAGAAATAATGTTAATGGCAGTAAATCCAGGTAAAGAAGGTCAAAAATTTAATATGGATACTTTGAAGAAAATAAAAGTTCTAAAAGAAAATAAATTTATTGTTTCAATTGACGGCGGCCTAAATTATGAAACAGCAGCAAAATTAGGAAAAGCTGGATGCGATTATGCATGGGGCGGTTCATTTTTAGCAAATAGTGATGATCCAAAAGAAGTATTGAAAAAATTAGAAACAATATTTAATTTAGGCGAATATAAAGAAACTGCTATCGGTAAAAAAGGGAATACTATGACTTCAATGAAGGAAAAAGCAAGAGCAGAAAGAAAGAAGAAGTAAATTTTGTTTGACTTTTTTTAATTTTAATTTTAATTTTAATTTAAATTTTTTGATTACTTCATACTCATTTTAGAAACTTTATTACAATGGATTCCAACGAATTAAAAAAGAAGGCGAATGAAATAAGAAAGAGCATCATTACAATGCTTGAAAAAGCAGGCTCTGGGCATACAGCTGGTCCTTTAGGGATGGCAGACGTATTTGCAGTTCTATATTTTGAAACATTAAATATTAACCCTCAAAATTATAAAAGTGATTCTCGTGATTATTTATTTTTATCAAACGGTCATATTTGTCCAGTTCAATATGCTGCTTTAGCAGAAGCAGGATTTTTTAAGAAAAGCGAACTTCTCTTTTTGCGAAAATTTAATTCTCGACTTCAAGGTCATCCTCATAATGGTGCACTTCCAGGAATTGAAAATTCAGGTGGTCCCTTAGCTCAAGGTTTAAGTATGGCAGTAGGTGCTGCTCTTGCATTAAAAGCTGACAAAAAGGAAAACAGAGTTTTTGCAACTTGTGGTGATGGAGAATTAGATGAAGGTCAAATTTGGGAAGCATTTATGCTTGCTAGTAAATATAAACTTGATAATTTAATAGTTATCATCGATAAAAATGGAATTCAATTAGATGGTCCAACTAAAGAAATAATGGACTTAGATAATATTTATGCAAAATTAAAAGCATTTGGATTTGAAGTTCTAGAATGCAATGGTAATGATGTAACACAAGTTTCTGCAACTTTATCTTTAGCAAAAAAAAGAAAAGGATATCCTATCGCAATTATCGGGAATACAATTCCTGGAAAAGGCGTTTCCTTTATGGAAAATGATTATCATTGGCATGGAAAAGCTCCAAACGCAGAAGAAGCAAAAAAAGCTTTGGAGGAATTGAGCAAAAATGATTAAATCTAAAGTTAATAAACCAGTGGCTAAGATTGCAGTAGTTGAAAAAGCTATTCGAGATGGCTATGGTGAAGGTCTTTTAGAAATTGGAAAAAATAAAGACGTATTTGTTCTTGCTGCAGATTTAGCTAGTTCAACTAGAGCAGAATGGTTTGCACAAAAATATCCTGAAAGATTTTTTCAAGTTGGTATTTGCGAACAAAATATGATGAGTGCAGCTGCTGGAATGGCTGCTGTTGGAAAAGTTGCATATGTAAATTCTTTTGCAGTATTTAATCCAGGAAGAAACTGGGATCAACTTCGAGTAAGTGTTTGTTATTCAAATTTAAATGTAAAAATTCATGGTAGTCATGGTGGAATTACTGTCGGTGAAGATGGTGCAACTCATCAAGCATTAGAAGACATTGCAATAACAAGAGTTCTTCCAAATTTAGTTGTAATAGTTCCATGTGATTCAAATGAAGCAAAAAATGCAGTAATTGCATCCTACAAACATAAAGGTCCCGTATACATTAGAACAAGTAGAATGAAAGTTCCCTTGATAATCAAAGATAATGAAAAGTTTGAAATAGGAAAAGCAAAAATAATTAAGAGTGGAAAGTCCGTAACAATTATTGCATGTGGTGTAATGGTTCATGAGGCAATTAAAGCTGCAAAATTGCTTAAAGAAAATAAAACTACATCCAAAATAGACTTAGAAATAATAAACTGTCCGACGATAAAACCGCTCGATGAAAAAACAATTTTGACTTCAGTTAAAAAAACAAAATGTTTAGTTACAGCTGAAGAACATCAAATTGCAGGTGGACTTGGAAGTGCAATATCTGAATTATTATCACAAAAACAACCAACTCCAATTGAAATGGTTGGAATGAAAGATTCCTTTGGTGAATCTGGAACTCCAAAAGAATTAATGGCAAAGTACGAAATGGATGCGAATGCAATTGTTAAAGCTGTGTTAAAAGTAATTGGTCGAAAGAAAAAATAAGTTAGTTAAAACAAGAAATCAAGGAGGAGAAAATGTTTAAATTTTGGAATGCTAAAAAAAGTGATATTGGATTAGTTGGCCTTGGTGTAATGGGAGAAAATCTTGCACTTAATATCGCAAGTCATGGTTTTTTTTTTTTTTTCTATAATAGAACTAATTCTAAAGTTGATGAATTTATTGCAACAAAAGCTAAAGAATTTCATGAACAAAATCTTGTTGTTGGTGTAAAAACAATTAGAAAATTATGTCATAATCTTAAACACCCACGAAAAATTTTGCTGATGGTAAAAGCTGGAGATGCGGTTGATGAAACTATCACTCATCTTGCTCGGTATTTGAAAAAGGGCGATGTGATTATTGATGGTGGAAATTCTAATTATAATGATACAAATAGACGATTAATTCACCTTGAGAAAAAAGGAATACTTTATGTTGGAACTGGAATCTCAGGTGGAGAAGAAGGTGCTCTTAAAGGCCCAGCAATAATGCCTGGTGGTAGCACAAAGGCGTGGCCTATTGTTCAGGATATATTACAAGAAATTTCTGCAAAATACAAAGATGAGCCCTGCTGTGATTGGATTGGATCAAATGGTGCTGGACATTATGTGAAAATGATTCATAATGGAATTGAATACGGGGATATGCAGTTAATTGCAGAAACTTATGCACTAATGAAAAATATTGGGTTAAATAATAAAGATATTCATAAAACTTTTTCTCTTTGGAATAAAGGTATTCTTAATAGTTATCTAATTGAAATTACTTCCAAAATATTTACAAAAAAAGATCACGAAACAAACAAGGATTTAATCGACATGATTTTGGATGCAGCAGGTCAAAAAGGAACTGGCAAATGGACTGCAATTGATTCTTATGACAAAGATTATCCTTTAACATTAATTTCAGAAGCTGTTTTAGCAAGAAATTTATCGTCTATGAAAGAAGAAAGAATTTTGGCAAATCAAGAGTATTATTCTTCAAAATCATCTCCTAAAGGTCATTTGAAATTAATTTCTAAACCCAAAATAAAAATCGCGATAACCACAAAAGATTTAGAGCATGCACTTTACGCTGCAAAAATAATTTCATATGCGCAAGGTTTTGCACTGATGAAAAAAGCTGACTTAGAATACAAATGGCAACTTGATCTTGCAAAAATTGCAAAAATCTGGAGAGGTGGCTGTATTATAAGATCCGCTTTCTTAAATGATATTGCTGAGGCGTATACAAAAAATCCTGCTCTTGCAAATATAATTGTTGATGATCACTTCAAGAAAAAATTAATTGAATCCTTAGAATGTTGGAGAAAAGTAGTAGCTTATGCAGCAATAAATGGAATTCCAATTCCATCAATGTCTTCAGCGTTATCTTATTTCGATGGCTACACAGCAGAAAAACTTCCAGCAAATCTAATTCAAGCTCAACGTGATTTCTTTGGTGCACATACATTCGAGCGAATAGATAAAAAACGTGGCGAGTTCTTTCATGTAAATTGGGATTAGAGATGATTTTTATAGTAAAATTACGGTTTTATTCGTATGTTTTGTAGAAACAAATATAAATAACCTTCTCTTACACATGTTATAGCAATGATTGAAATCCAAAAAAACAATATCTGTCAAAAAGGTATTATAAGTATATTTGGTTATCGGTATTTCTTTGCATATTTCTATTTTTAGGAAACTACAAAACTCCTAATAACTTCCAACAATTTCCGTCAAAAAAAGCGGAAAAAGAAGGGATGAAAATGGAGCTCGGGTTGTTTGTCTAACTTAAGGTTATGACATTCTAAATAAGACGATATCACTAAACTTAAAAACGCAATTATTACAAATTGCAAAAAAAGAGCCCTATGACTGAAAAAAATAATTACCTTACGAATAGAAATATTGAAAGTATACAAGAACTAAAAACTCCTAGACAACAAAAATTAGAAGTTCCTTTATCTTTAAGAGGCCAAAATTTAATTTTAGAGTCAAGACAGACTATTGAAGACATAATTAAAGGAATTGATTCATTGAATAGAAAATTAGTTGTCGTTGGTCCATGTTCTATACATGACATAGAATCCGCAAAAGAATATGGTCATCGATTAAAAGAATTACAAGCAAAAGTTGGCGATAAATTATATCTTGTGATGAGAACATATTTTGAAAAGCCTCGAACCACTCGGGGTTGGAAGGGTTTGATTTTAGATCCTAGGTTAGATGGAAGTTACGATGTTGATTATGGAATAAATCAGGCAAGACAAATTTTGACTTATCTCTCTGATAATGGGATTCCTACAGGTACAGAATTACTTGATCCGATGACTCCGCAATATTTAGATGATTCTTTATCTTGGGCAACCCTTGGTGCAAGAACGATTGAATCTCAAACTCACAGGCAAATGGCTTCAGGAACATCGATGCCAATGGGATACAAAAATAGTACTCATGGAACTTACGATGAAGTAATAAATGCAATAATTGCGGCTTCAGAAAGAGATATATTTCTTGGAATAAGTGATGATGGAAAAGCATCAAGAGTCATAACGACTGGAAATTTAGTATATCATCCAATTTTAAGAGGAGGAATTAAAGGACTAAGAAATTATGGTGCAGATTCAATACAAAATATTCAGGATAAATTAAAAGATGCAGGACTAAATGAGGCGGTGATGGTAGATTGTAGTCATGACAATTGTGAGAAGGATTATTTAAAACAATTAAATGTAATAGATAATGTTATTGATCAGATTGTTGCAGGAAACAAGAAAATAATTGGACTAATGATAGAATCAAATTTAGTAGGTGGAAAACAAAAATTAGTTGATCCCAAGAATCTAGTATATGGACAGTCCATAACTGATGGCTGCATAAGTTTTGAAGATAC
>CAZKZU010000026.1:0-6122 GCA_964557345.1 uncultured Methanosarcinales archaeon | reverse complement strand
AAGTCTAATTTTTTATTTTGTTTTAGCTTAAGAATAGTATTAAGTGCAACTATTGCTCGACAGTTCTTTTCGTCAATAAATATTGATTTCTTTTCAGATGCAGTAAGTTTAACATCCATTAATGCAAGTGCAATTTCTGTCTTCAATTTAGGTAACATTTTATTTGCATCTTTTCTGATATCCTTTAATTTTTTTATTCTAGGAGAATTTTCTTTTAGATAAATACAAGATCTTAGAAGAAGACCATCTTCAGTAATCTTATCAAAAGGCAATTTAGCAGCTTTCGCTTTATTTAGAATTCTATTTTTTAATTGAACTGCATCTTTTAGTTTTGCAGTGCATAAATGTACTGACAGCGTTTTCCTGCTAGTCTTTATCGTCTTACTATTTCTTTTATCCTCAAACTCCTTAACAAAATCCATAATCTTAAGTCCAGCCTGAAGTGAACCTTTAATTGCATAAGTTTCAGGACTTAATGTTTTGTATCTAGAAAAATCTTCTCCATTATCTGAATACTCTAATTCATTTAAATTCAAGAAATCAATATTTTCATAAGTCTTCGTAATTAATTGTTTTGTTTCCTTCAGTTTATCAGGAAGCATAGGTATTTCAATCCCAACATCCCACGCATATGTTTTAGCAAGAGCAATTCTGTCCAGAAATTTCTGTTGATCTAAGTCAGGATGAAATCGAATTTCATCAAGTCCAGCTTTAAACAATGCATCAAGTTTCTTTTTGTCAACCAAATCAAGTGAAGTATACAAATGAATATGAAACTTTTTCCCAAACTTCTTCTTGAGTGCTTTAATAAAAAACACAGTTCGATTAAGTCTAGCAAGCGGATCGCCACCAGTAATTCCTGCTCCTTTAGCATTATGTGAAACTGCTTCCTCAATCAATTTAGCCGAATCCTTATCAGAAATTGGCATCTCATTAGCATAAATTACATCCTTATCCTTCTTTTGCTCAGAAAGTGGACAATAAAAACAATGTCGTGGGCAAACTCCTGTAACAAAAAGCACAGTTTTCTCACCAGTAATACAAAGCTGACACCCTTTCGGTAGACTTCCAACATTATAAGAGAAATACTTATTACAAAGTTTAAGCTGATTATGTAAAGTCATACAACTCTAGATTATTTTATTGTTTATAAATTATTTCAGATTATCTTGTTACTAACAATATCATTATTTTTTCCCAAAAAACATCCAGCAAAAAGTATACTGCCTACTTATGAGCCAATATTGCGTTTGACTATAAGGAGCAGCGAAGAGCGAGTAGCGAATGAGCGTGGCGACTATAAACAGGCGAATGCCGGAAAAAAGAAGATTGGCGAATTGGCACAATACTTTTTGCAATGTGCAATTCGAAGAGAATTTATATTAATGTAACTTTAAGATATACTACGTCTATTGATTAAGTATTACTGCCAAGTTCGCATTCAAATAGTTAGTTTCAATAACCATATACGCTCGCAGGAACATCTGCTCGCTATGGTATTTAGCTCAACGTTTATAATGCTCACGATCAAGGCAGTATACTTAATCTTGATGTTTAGAAGTTTTTCGAAGGTAATTACTTACTCTGCTAAGAATCTGTTGTTGAATTTAGATAATTCCATGTTATCTCGTTTTTCAGAATGTTTAGCATAAAGTTCAGTAAATCTAGCAACTACTTTTTCTCTTCTTTTTCTAGTAAGTTTGTTGTAGTATCCTTTTTCAAAGTAGTTTTTACATTGCTCAAAGATAGTTGGTTTTTCTAAAGCGAAACTTGATACTAAAAATCCGTCAAGGCTATTGTTTTTCATTAAACTATAAGCATTTTCAGGGGAATCTATATTTCCTCTTGCTAAAACTTTCCCAGGGAAAGATTTTTTTATTTTTTCAATTAATTTTTCATCAATTGCAATTTCTTTTCCATTATCTAAGAAATGTAAAATAATTCCGCTAACCTTTAGTGCTTTTGCTTTTTCTGCATCTTTATATGAAACGCTAGCAATGATTGGTTTTTTTGTAGATTTAATAATTTCTTTAGAATCAGCATCCAGACTTTTTGAATTAAGTAAATTTATTTCAATTATTTTTACATGTGCATTTTTTTCAAGATCAGCAATAAGTTTTTTAGACGGTTTTTCAACAGTTGCAATAACTTCTTCTTCCTTATCAAATTTAATATTTGATTTTGGTCCTAAAATTTCAGTACAAACTGCGTCAGCTCCTAACTCTTTACAAAATATTCTAAATGCTTTAGTATTCTCTTGAGTAGTCCCTAAAAACATATTTCCAGGAAACTTAACAGAAACCTTATCTCTCTTAAATTCAATTGCTTGATAAACCATAATCCTTACTTTCCGCTTTTAATTTATAAATCTTATGAGAGTGTAAATTTACACTCCTTTCATATAAGTTATGCAAATATCCCCGTCAGTTGCCTTTAAATTTACATCTCCAATAGGTTTGTGTGACATTGGTAAATATATTTTTGAATCTTCAACCGTGCCTTTTTTTGGTTTAACGTATTTCATTCCTTTCATATTAAGAGATGAGTAATTTGCATGTGCAAGAACTCTTAGCGGTACGTGCATGTTAAGAATAATGTCCCCAGAATGCGTTGCTATATCAATTGGATATGCTATATCTCCGTTAATGTTTCCCATTATGCTATGAACTTTTGCTTCAAGACTATCTGAAAAAGGAATAATTAACTTTCCTGAAAAACTTGCTAATATTAAAACTCCGTCTTTATAGATTACTTCTTGATTTGATTGTCCATCTACATACACTTTATTATCATTTGAAACTCCTAGAGTTAGAGTACTAAGTCCAACTTGGACATCAATAGATTTTACTCCTTCATAATCTGTTCTTAGATTATATCCATTTCCATTTTGAATTACTACATTTTGAGCATTTATTACAATTGGAGATTGACCCGTTATAGGTATTGCTTCAGCTTTGGGTCCCATTGTTGCTACATAGTGTGGATGATGATGATAATTAATAATTGTTCCATCTATATCCATATTTCCGTCTTCTGGTAATTGTCCTTCAATTAAGCTTCCGTCTAATCCTATTACTGCATATCTGCCATCTGAGGAAATAGCAATTTTATCTGCTAGTGTGCATACTTTTTCAAATCCTTTTGGAAGTTCTACTTCGCTAATGTGTGGTATTTTATTTTGTGTCATCTTATTTATCTCTCTTTTTTTTATTAGTATTTCCTATTTTCTTTGTCGATTATTGGTTTTTCGTTTTCTTTTTTTGTTTTTAATCGTGTTTTTTACACTCAAATATTTTCCTTGAAATAAATCCTTTATAAATCTTATGATTGTTTATTACTTTCAAATTAACACAGATTGTAATTTATTTTCAATTAAACCAAAATCTTTTTTTATTTTATTTATGCTTTAGTTTTGTTACTACTTATAAAAGAAGATTTCCCAAACATTTAAAAATCGATTATTCTTTCCTTAATATAATGGTAATTTTAGATTTAACAAATATTGTTGCTGGCGCATATAAGGGTTTTATGAATGCTGCTGGAAAAGATGTAGATCCAACTTATTTAGCATATGTTCTTGGAAGTACTTCAGCTCTTTTTGGTCTAAGCAAATATATAGTTGTAAGACAACAAAATACTGACCCAGTACATAAATTGGCTCCACACTTGTCAAATGTTTAATGAAAACAGAATTAACTTCTGAAAATCCAGTCTCTGAAGGAATAAAATCTGGTTTATGGGCTATTCCAAAAGGGGCATTAGAAATTGGTGCTGGTTATATTGGCGGATATGTTGCATATAAAGTTAGTCATTAGATTGATATAAGAAAAGTTTAGATTACAGTAAATAATATAAGGGACGCTCTAGAATTAATTTTTTTAGATTTAAATGAGAAATAAAATGGCAGACGATCTAACATCAAAAGTAACTACTCCTAAACCTTCAAATCCTTCATCGATGCAGTTTAATCCTTACTATCCACGAGAAACTCTTGGAAGAGGGCATCATGAATTAATTATTTTAACTGGTGTACTGATTGCTGGAATTTTAAGTCTTGGCTCATTATGTTGTGGTGCTGTAAAAGTTTATGGTACTGTTAGAGGTCATTACAAATATACTGCAGTATCCCACGTATCTTCAACAAATTCTTCCAGTTATACTCCTAGATCCATAAAAAGTTTAGATTACAAAATTAGATAGGAAATAACTTTCTTCATATAATATAGACAATTACTCTCATTTACATACATAAATTACAATAATCTTTTTAAAACGGTCATATTTAGTCATATTATAGATAGGTAGTTGATATAAACTTGTCACAAAGGTATATATATAATGGACATAAAGGTAGATGAAAAGTTAATCAAAAGTGTAGCTAGAAACTCTTGTCTTAGTCTTACTGAAACTGAACTTACTGCTTTTGAAAATGATTTCAAAGATGTTTTAGGTAATTTTTCTAAACTAGAAGAAATAAACGTAGAAAACGTTGAACCTTCTTTTCATCCAATTAAAGTTGAAGATAAACTAAGAGAAGATAAAATAGAAGAAAGTCTAACTGAAAAAGAAGTCTTCACAAACGTTGAACACCATCATGATAAATTAATCCGAGGTCCTAAGATTTTGTAAGTTTAATTTCTTACAAGTCTAACTATTTTCAAAATACTCCAAAAATCAAATTCAAAATAAAAATCAAATTAACAAAAATGACACAAACAGAAATCCAAAAACACATTGAAAATGTAAAAGCAGGCAAGGTTGATTTAGTTTCATTTACAAAACAAGTTCTAGTAGATTTCAAAGTATTAAATTCTGAATACAATTGTTTTAGTGTTATTGCAGATGATCTTGCATTAAATTGTGTAAATCATATTCAGTCAATATTAGATAGCAAAGACCACAAAAAGATTGATGAAATGTATTTAGCTGGAGTAATTGTCTCAATCAAAGATTGTGTTTGTGTTAAAGGAGTAGAAAGCACAGCATCAAGTAGAGTTCTAAAAACTTACCGTCCAGTATTCGATGCAACAGTTGTTGCTAAATTAAAAAAAGCTGGAGCAATTATCGTTGGAAAAACCATTCAAGATGAATTTGGATTTGGTAGCTTCTCAACAAATGTTGGTCTAGATTATCCGATTCCAAAAAATCCTTTTGATAAAGAAAGAACTGCTGGAGGATCAAGTGGTGGTTCTGCAGTTATTACTCAACTAGCAATTCAAAAGCAAATTCCTCATCTATCAATTGCAGAAAGTACTGGTGGAAGTATTGAAAACCCAGCAAGCTTTTGTGGTGTAATTGGATTTTGTCCAACTTATGGACGAGTAAGTAGATATGGATTATTATCATACTCAAACTCATTAGATAAAATTGGAATAATGGGCGAGAAAATAGAAGACGTTGCATTAGGATTAAAAGTAATTTCTGGCGAAGATCCAAAAGATTCAACTAGTGTTGGTCATATTAACGGTCATGCGCTTGACACAATTTCATCTCACATAACTCAAAACTCAAAACCATTCAAAGTAGGAGTTGTTAAAATTGATAACTTAAACCCTGAAATGAAATCTCAAATAAATAAAATGTTGCATGAACTAAAATCAAAAGGTGCAACTGTTGAAGAAGTAGAATTAAACTTCACTCACGAATACGGAGTTCCCATTTATTATGTAATTGCTGTTTCTGAAGCATCTACAAATCTTGCATGTCTTTGTGGATTAAGATATGGAGCTCAATCCTCAAGCAACAAAATGCATTTCGTTGATTACTTTACAAAAACAAGATCTGAAAATTTTGGTAAAGAAGCAAAAAGAAGAATTATGCTTGGAACATTTATGAGAATGGCAGGATACAGAGACGCATTCTATATAAAAGCTGCAAAAGCTAGAACAAAAGTAATTGAAGAATACAAAAATCATTTTAAAAATTATGATATCTTAATAACTCCAACAATGCCTTTTGTTGCACCAAAATTTGAGGACATTAAAAAACTAAAACCAATTGACCATTATCTTTCTGACATTATGACTGTTGGTCCAAACCTTGCAGGAATTCCTCATATGAGTTTTCCAGTAGGTAAAATAGCTAGTGATAATGCACACGATAGTAATCAAAAAATGCCATTC
>CAZKZU010000025.1:0-24626 GCA_964557345.1 uncultured Methanosarcinales archaeon | reverse complement strand
AGCGAAATATTTATAAATTACTACTCCGAAAGTAAACGAATGACAAAATCAAATATTCCGTTACAAAACGTGTTTACTGAAAGTTCTAGAAAAGCTATTGAACAAGCAGACAGAATTTTAGCTTCTAGTAGACAACATAAAGATGCACCCACAGACATGGCAGCTATGGCAAAAGAAGCAGTTGCAGCAGCATCTTCCACTAGTGCACCAATTCCAATGACTGAAGAATCAAATAATAAATTAAGAAATTTAGATCAACAAGTAAAAATGCTTAATGATACAATAACAAGTCAAGCAGCAATCATTGATAAAATCATTGCAAGTCAAAACGAAATGATTCAAGAATTAAACGATTTAAAGAAAAAAGTGGCACGAGGAGTAAGTAGCTCAGAAGCTAAACCTCAACAAGCATCAATGCCAAGTACTGCTCCAAATAGCACATCTTCTTCAACACCAGTTGCAACTGAACCTGTTAGAGATGACGCTAGACAACAGCAAAACGGAAATGGCGCAGGTTTAGACCCAGCTAATTTTAGCGTAGAAAAAACATTCTATTTCGGAAGAAAGTAAGCTTTCTTCATTTTTTATTCTTTTAATTTATCTTTAATTTTATTTACTCAAAATACAACTATGCCTTTATTTAAGTCTATAAAAATTACTTAACCCACTTAATAGATCATTTTAATAGCAATTTAGCTTACAAAGACTTAAAAACGTAAAGCTTTTACTAATACAGTATGAAAATAGATATAAGCAACATAAAAAAGTTAGCAAGTACTTTTGTTTTAGCAAGTTCATTGTGTTTTCAAAATAGTTCTGCAAATTCCACTAATGAAATAAGTACTCCTTCACCATCACCCGTCTCTTTAACTTCAACTGATAATTTAGAATCGCAAATAAAACCTTATATTTCAAACATAGAATCAGAAAAAACCTCTAATGATTGGTTTTCAATTGGATGTGAACTTAATCATTTAAAAGATATAGAAAAAACAGTTACAAATTTAGATACTCTAGTTTCTTCATCTGTAGAACTATCAAAATATGTTTGGGATTTTCGCTTAACGTCATGTGAATTTTATAAAAAACTTTCATTTTTTGAAACTCCATTATCAAATGGTAGATTTGAAAAAAATTACAATTTAATGTGCATAAAAGATTTTTATCAATCTATAAAAAATGCTGAAAAAACTCTTAATCATATTAGAATAAATGAAACTAATCACGAAATAGCTCTAAATACACTTTATGAAATGAGTAAAGAACTAACTAATTTTTATGGCTCAGCACAAAGGTGGTTTGGCGATGTTAATATTAATGTTCCTGAAAAAGAACTTGAAAATTTTGTCGTGGCACTAGAAAATAAATACAAATACAAACAGGCATTTATTTTAGCATATACTTCTGCGCAAAAAGGAGAAAAAGAAAAAGCAAGTACATATTTAAACCAAGCAAGATGCTATTTAGGAAGCATTGAAGACGAAGATTTTCTAAAAAAAGAAGGTTGGAAACCCCAAAGAATAAAAACAATGGTTAAGAATTAATTCAAAATATAATTAAATCTAAAAGACTAAACGTAAGCACATAAATTGAACTACACAGTAAATTAAACCAAATGTGTAAATACATTAACAAGTCCAGTAGTAATCATTTCAATTGCCATTGCAGTTAAAAATAATCCTAAAACTCTTGATGAAATATCAATAACTTTCTCATTAATCCTATGAAGACTAAATGCGAATAAGATAAATATTATACCGACGATAATAAACGTGAAAAATATGTTTGATATCATCACAGTCGTACTTATTTCATAAGACTTAATAACAATAAAAGATATTGTCGCTGGACCAGTTAATAAGGGAGTTGCTAAAATTGCAATTAAACTATCAACTTTTCCAACCTCTCTAGTTTCATGCTTAGCTCGAATAGTATCAATTCCAAGCAATAAAAGCACAATACCGCCAGCAATCCTAAATGAATCTAAAGTTATACCAAAAAATTGAAAAATAAACTGCCCAAATAATGCAATAAACATAGCAATAACAAATGCTAAAAGAACAGAAGTATAAGCAATTTTCTTAACATCCATTTTACTTTTGTAAGCAGCAATAAGAACTGAAAATGAAGATAAAGGATTAATTAAAACAAATAACTGCGCTATTAATGCAAAACTAATTAATAAATCCATAACAATTAACTAGAAATTGTTCCTTTTTAAATACTTCGATTTACTATTTAATTAAAGAAGACCAGACGTTATACAAAAATCACCTAAAGTAATTTCAACGCAATTCCAGCACTATTTTCTTTATCCTTTATCTCAAGCATTACATCACATTCAACTTTAGATTTCCACACCAAAGAAAGAAACTCTTTAAAATCCTTACTATCAAGTGTTTCGGCATGCTTTCCTTTTCTTTCTCCCATCTCTTGACTACTATAATCAACAATCAAAACACCATCTTTTTTCAACCAAGTTTTACTTGCAGCAAAAAGAGACTCCTCTACAGCCTCCTTATTATTCAAACACTCATGATGAAACACATCAAGCAATATTGGAACTTTAACTTTAGAACTAATATATAAACAATCTTTTAAAGAAAATAATCTGTCATCATTCTCAACGACCAACCTCTTTTTTACATTATCAGGCAATAAGTTATTATAATTTAAAATAAATCTAGAAATGGCAGTTTTCTTATCCCCATAAGCACCACCCACATGAATTTGTATTTTAGCAGAATAGTCAACCCCTAGTGCATCCAAAAAATCAGCATGATACTTAAGCTCATCCACACTTCGCGTTACTATATCCGTATTTGGAGAATTAATCAATACAAACTGGTCAGGATGCATTGAAACACGTAATTTTTTCTGTTTAATATAATTCCCAATTTCAAGTAATTCCTTTTTAAAATATTTCTTCCAATCAAACTTACAAACTGGATGCGATGCAAAAGGAATAATCTCAGAACCAATTCTAAAAAAAAGAAAGTTATGCTCAACATTATATTCTAGAATCTTAAGTAAACACTTCAAATTATTAGCAACTTTTTCTTTAAACAAATCATCAGAATAAGACGCAAGTCGAAAAGTAGTATTACTAGTACAACCAATACTTCGATTAATACAAGGATAACCTATTTTCATGAAATAAACAAAACAAAAGTACTTTATGAATCTTATGAAAGACTCTTCAATTACAAAACAAGCACCTATCTCAAAACACAAGATGATAAATATTATAAACCTTAAAATATTGTTACACTTATGGAAAAAATAATCCTGAAGAAAATAAATGAAATATTGCCTAAAATCAGCAAGAAAGACATAATTATTTTGTATGGCTCAAGAGCAATTAATCTAGCAAGAAAAGACTCTGATATTGATGTCATGATAATCACTAATAACAGCGATAAATATAAAACCATCCTAGTTAAAAAAGGGTTTAGAAAACAAGGAGAAGATCCAGGATTCGAAGTACAAATAAAAGACAAAGTTTTTCTTGAAGTTAAAATACTAGATAAAAATAATTTTACTCAAAAAAATAGCAATAATAATAACAAGAACATACCCAAAATAGACATTCCTTTTTCAAATAGTCTACTTAATGCAATTGCACTGACTAATAAAATAGAATTTACAAAAATACAAAATAATCTTGAAAAACAATTTCTACAAAACCACGACACAATTTTATTTCAAGCATACATTAATTTTTTTAATGAATTTAAACAATGCGGAGGAATTGCAAGTAGAGATGACGACTTCTCGAGGTTAAATCTAGAAATCAAAAAAGGAGTTTCAATTCAAGCACTATTACAATTATCACTTATTATGCAAAATAAAACTTATCCTAGTGATAAATGGCTAGCACATTTTGTAGATAGAACAACGAATGGAAAAGAAATACTTAAGCTTGCTAAACAAATAATAAATATAACTAGCTTTAAAGAATACTCTAAAACAAAAAAAGAAATTCAAACTTATATCAATTCAAAAATGCAAAAAAAACCATATGTAGGCGCATGGTGGAAATATTTAAAAGAATATAATGCCTTAAAAAATAGTTGATATTTTAATTTAAAAAAATACCTATACGTATTACAGAATACAAAAAAATGAAAATAAGAAAATTCAAAGAGTCTGATGCAAAGGCAGTTTGCAAAATAATAAGAACTGCAATAAAAACATGTTATTCTTCGTATTATTCAAAAGAAATAATCACTATCATGTGCAAACATATGAATCCCAAAAATTTCAAAATAAGAGCAAAAGAGAGAAAATATTTTGTCGCCGAGGAAAAAGGAAAAGTCATAGGAATAGGCGGATTTAAAGATAACGAAATAAAAACATTTTATATAGATATTAAAAGCCACAAAAAAGGAATAGGCAAAAAGTTAATTGAAAAGTTAGAACAAGAAGCTCTAAAAAATAATTATAAAACTCTAAAAGTAACTAGTAGTCTATTCGCGGAAGGATTTTATAAAAAATGCGGATTTAAAAAAATAAAAAAAATAAAAATTCATCTAAAAGATAAATTATATAGAAGAGGAGTATATATGACAAAAATATTAAACACTTAAATAAGACTAATAAGAATAATACAAATAATAATAACACATATAATAATTAAAAAGAATCCTTTTCAAAACTTTTAACATAACTCAATTCTGCGGTTATTGTATTTGAGATATCATCTAAAAGTATACCCTCTAAAATCTTAGGAACATCTAAACCAAGTTTTAAAATTTCAATTATATCATCTTTATTATCTGCACAAAAAGTTGGAACATGGATTTCAGATTCGCTACACCCACTAACGTGCATATGCTCTAGCCTATCTCCCATAACTGTAATCAATTCTTTTGCAAGTTTCATACTAGAATCTTGTTCATATGCGTGTTCAATGTCTAATACAAATCCAAACCTATATTTTTTCTTTAACTCCTTAAAATGATCTGGAGTAGTGCCATAAGATTTTCGCTTATCCATATTTTCAATTAAAAAAGGTAAACCTGATTTATCAAGCAATGCAAAATCATCAATTACATCAGGATGCAAAACAATTCCGTCGACGTCAATTTTATTGCATAAAGATTTTAATTTTTCAAGTATTTTGTGAGTTTGAGGATTATTAGCATATCTAACTTCTTTCCAAGGAGCATGAATTGACACAGATTTGAATTGCTTAAGATCAAATTTTGTCTGCTCAGATAAATTATAAGATAAAAGCTGAATTGGAGTTGCAAAACTAAGTTCAATAGCATCAGCGCCTAAAGATAAATATAATTTAATTCCTTCGTCAAAAGAAATATTAAACTTATATAAACTTCCAGTAGTAAAACCAATACTTGCCATAAGATTAAGAAATGAAATGACATATATAAATTGTTTGCAAAAAATAAACCTATTCGAGGGGTTTACTTTCAGAAATTGAATAATTGTTTCTTAATGACGCTGAATTTTCTAGAAATGCATTAGTTGCAGTATCAAATAATAATCGTGCATTTTTAAGTTCAAATAATTTTAATCGAAGAGAATTATAACAAACATCAGCTAATTCACGTGCTATAAAAGAACTCACCCCCCGAAAAATACCACCTCCAAACATAGGCTTTTCTACTCCAGTTAAATAATTATCAATGGAAGTAATCCCTTGGGATGATAAAAATTGAATATTTGGGACATCAGAAACTGTATTAGAGGGCCTAGTATCAGAAGTAACATCTATTGCTATTTTTTCCTTTCTATCATAAATAATCAAACGAGTTATATATTCATTAGTAGGATTAAAAAGTTCCGCTTGCATTATTTTAACTACATATAATCCCTCAGGATTAATTACTTTTGGAATTATACATTCACCAAACTTAATATCGGACTTTTTAGTTTCAGAATTGGAGTCATTTAATTTTTCAAAATCCTTAGTATAATCTCCAGGATTTATTTGTTCAGGAACTTTAAACATCCCTAAAACTTTACCAACTAACCCATTCATACTATTAACTATCGAAAAGTAGTTTATAAATTTATCTCAATAATAACTCAAAAAACAGACCTTTTACAAAAAATCTCGAATACAAATTAAGAAGTTACTCATGTAACCAAAAAATAAACATAAAATAGATGAGAAAACAAAATAAATAAGAATAATTTAAAAAAAATAAGAAAACTAAATAAATTTATTCTACAATAGTTACTTTTCCGCCAGCAGCTTCAATTTTTTTGATAGCTGATGCAGATGCGCATCCTACAGTAATATTTAATTTATCAGTAACTTTTCCTGCTCCAAGTAATTTTTCAACGCCCATTTCAGTTAAGTTAAAAGAAACTTCTGCTCCTTGTTTAACTTTACCTTGTGCAACCATTGTTCCATAATTATCTTGTAACTGATTAACATTAATACAATTTAACACTGGAGAATGTCTCATTCCAAATGCAAATTTACCAATTAATTGATCTTCTTTATTCCAGAAGTTAGGTTTTTTACACTGTGCTTTCTTTCCAGAACCAGCATTACCATATCCACCACGATTACCGGATCCTCTATTGTGAGATTTTCCTTTACCATGACCATGAACTCTTGATCCTCGTCGTTTATTTGATTTTCCTCTCATGTTGACCTTTTATTTTTTTAGTTATTATTTTTATTTTTTAATTGTACTAATTAAGCATATTATCTTAATTCAATGCAGTCATTTTTTCAATTAATTTATTGATTTTGTCAGCTCTATATCCGATAGCGCCACCAGCAACAAATGAAACTTTAATTCCTTTCTTTTCATATCCGCCTTTAGGAGGAGCTAAAAAGTAAATTGTTTTAAATTCATTTTTAACAGATGTTTTACCTCTCTTAGCTTCTAATATAGCAAGAGCTTCAGCAGAGACTTCTCCCCAAGTAACATAATCTTTAATTTTATTAAGCATTCCTTTCAATTGTTTAGTTTCTTCAACGATAACACAAGAATTTTTCTTCAATAGACCTAGATTAGCCATTGTATACTCTATTTCTTTTAGTACGTTTACAAATCCTCTTACTCTAATTATTGCTAATTTTACCATGTTTACCTTTACTCGTCAGACTTTCCTAATCTTCCATATACAATGCCAAGTCTTTTAACATCTTCATCTCTAACTTTCATTAAAGAAAGCTTCAATAGTGCATCCATGCACGCTTTCATTAAATTCATTCTAGTAGTAGTATTTCCATATGTTTTTGAATAAACATCTTTGATTCCTGCTAATCTTAATATTTTTGCACACTCTTTTTGGCAAACAAGACCAGATCCTCGTGGTGCAGGTGCTAAAATAACTTCACAAGACCCACATTTTCCAATCACTCTAAAAGGAACTGTATGAGGCGCACCTTGAATTAAATCAGGGCCTGCATATCCTCTAGGAATTCTTAATAAATTTAATTTTGCATTTCTAACTGCTTTTTCTCTTGCTGGAACTGTTTCTTTACTGCTTCCCATTGCAAGACCAACAATACCATTTCTATTTCCAACAACAGCCATTGTTGTAAACTTAGGCTTATTTCCTTCTTTAGTCTTCTTTTGAGTTTGCTTGAAAGCTCGTCTTTGACCGCCACCAAACTTACCTTTAGATTGACCAATTAATAATAAATCTGATTCAATTTCTGGAACTAACTTATCAACAATTTGTGATTCAAGGATTCTTTTACCTGTAGAGATAATTTGTTCAATGTCTGTAATTTCTCCTTTAAGGACTCTTTTTCCAATTTCTGTTTTTGGAACCCATGATCCTTCTGGTAAAACTACACCTAAAGAGTCATCTATTGCGACAACTGCACCATCTTTTCCAGCTCTATTTTTCATTACCATTTTTGATTATTACCTTTTAATTTATTTTTTTCTTTTATAAACTTATTTCATTATATTTTGCTTAACTACAGCAAATACTTTTGTTAAATTTTTAACATCTATTTTTGCATTCGCATAACCTGTAAATTCTTTTCCAGATTTTGCATAATCTTCAATATGTTTTCCTGATATTCTATCATTACTTGGGAAAGCTTTTGGATCAACTGGAACTTCCATTCCTGAGTCAACTAAACCTTTAGCAGCAGCAAATATTTTTCCGCCTGTATGAGGAGTTTGAAGACCAATATCTAAAATTGCGTCCTTGATTCCTTTAGCTAAAGCTTTTTTTCCACATAAAAGACCAGTTAAGTATGATGTCATAATATTACTTTGTGCATAATCAAAACCTAATTTTTTTAATTCTCGTGAATGAGCACTTACTAATATAACATCTCCATCTGGTTGATATTCAACAATTTGAACTTGTACGTATTTAAGACTCTTTCTAACAACAGCCCTATATCTTCGTGAAACAAGAAGCGCAAGTCGCCTTTTGTAATTAGTCCTTCCTTCTGTCTTTCTTCTGTATTGAACGTTTTCGGTCATTGTGTAGTCCTTAATTATTATTTTTATTTTCTAATTATTATATTTCAATTTTTGTTTTATTAAAATATTTATTCTTTTTTTATTTTATTTATGCGTCTTCTTTTTTCACAAATAATTTAGCTTCATCAAGATAAATCTTAATGTGTCTTCTATTTCTGAAATATCCGCCTTTGATTTTTCTATATACGTCTTTGAAAGTTGCCTTTGAAACTAGATTTTTATCTCGTAGTTCTATTGCTAATTCTCTTTGCACTCTAACTTTAGCAACCCAAACGGATTTCTGATTAGACCTTGCATTAAGAGTTCCTTTTCTTGAACCGAAATTCTTTCTTCTTCCTTTTCTCTTTTGTTTAAGGATTTGTCTTGCTCTTGATCGAGATACGCCTCGTGCAGGAGCTTTGATTATAAGTTTACTTCCAATTAAGTTTCTAATATCTCCTCTAGTTATTGCTTCTTGAATGTCTGATAGAGCAGATGGATCTAATTTTACTCTCTTTGGAGATACTCCAAGCATTCTTGACGCAACTTGCTTTTTTGTTTTTAAGTTCATTTTATTTTACACCGTTTGAATTTTATTATTTTTATTTTTGTATTAAATATTAACAATCAATTACATTGCTGTATTTTTTCCAGTCAATATTTTTTCTTGTTCTTTGATTTCTTCTTTTTTCTCTTCGTTAGCATCCTTTTTTGGTTCAGCTTTTTTAGTTTCCTTTTTAGCTTCTTTTTTAGTAGCTTGCTCGAAGGCTTTTACTTTTTCTTCTTTAGCAGTATTTTTCTTTTTAGTAAGAGATTTCTTTTTCTCAAATGTAGCAAGTAAAGTTTCTGCTCTTTTATCATCAAAGTTTTCAATTTTAAAATTTAATTCTTTTGCTTTTTTATATAATTCAATTGATTTTCTTGCTCCAACATTTCCAGCAATTACAATTGAATCTTTTTTAACATCTGCTTTTTTTAAATCTACAAATGAATTAACAATGAAAAAATTCATACCATCCTTGTTCTTATATTTAATTGCAACAGGAGACATGTATCCGGATGAAGGTTGAACTGGATAACCAATTTTTTTGATTCTCATTCTAGAACCAAATCCTCTAGGTTTTCTATAGGAAGTACCTACTTTTATCTTTTTAAGACCGTTTTGTTTTATGAAAACAGGCTTTTTAGTTTTTCGATCCTTTCTAATTTCCAATAATTTTTTTATGTCAACCATTTTTATAACCATTATTTTTCTTATATTTCTTTTCCATCCTTAAGTGTGATATATATACCATCTTGGAAAATTCTTCTATCTCTATTTGTAATTCTAGTTAAAAGCTCGATATCAGCAGCAACTTGTCCTGAAAGTTCTTTATTACATGAAGATACTGTTATTTTATCTCCTTCAACCTTTACATTTGCTCCTTCTTTGATAATAAGTACTCTTGGAACTTTTTCTCCAAGGAAATTCTTTACTTCAAATTTCTTACCAGATAACCCAACTGTCATCGGGAAATGGCCTGAACAAACTTTAAGAGTATAAACATAATTTCTAGTTGCGCCAGCAAACATATTTATTAAATGAGATCTAAATGTACCTAAATACATTTTATCTGCTTTTGAAACGTTTGTAGCTTGTAATATAAATTTTCCATCCTCAACAGTCATTTTAACATTAGGATAATAAAGCTCTTTAGATAGCTCTCCATTTTTCCCTTTAACTGTGATAGTTTTATCGTTAAAAGTTACTGTAACACCTTGTGGGATTACAATTTCTCTTTTCATCATTTTTTTCTTCATAGTAAATTAAGTAAAGGCACTGTTTAATAACAGAATGCAATTAGTCTTCCTCCAACTTTCTTCTCTTTAGCTTGTGCTAAAGTCATATTACCTTTTGATGTTGATACTATAATTATACCAAACCCTTTAGCTGGTAAATAAGTCTTTTCAACTCTTTCAAAATCATCTAATGTGAAATTAAATCTTGGCTTAATTACGCCACACTTGTTAATGTTACCATTTAATACTACTTTCATAGTTTTACCGCTTACACCTTCGATATCTTCGAAGCTTTCAACGTATGAATTTTCTTTCATGATTTGCAACACTTGTGCTAATAACTTTGAACTAGGTCGGATAAGTACTTCGCCTTTTGCTTTCTTTTCCGATGCGTTTAGTTTAGACATTGCCGCTGCAAGTGAATCGTTCATTCCCATTTTTTTGACCTCATTAACATTTCTTATTTTTTTTGATTATTATTTTAATTTTTTTTAACTTTTATTATTAATTATTTTTATATATTTATTTAACTGTATTTTTTAAATCCAATTTTAGTAGCAATTGCTCTAAAATGTTGTCTTGATAAATGTAATCCGTATTTACTTACATGACCTCTAATTCTTCCTGAAATAATACATCTATTTCTTGCAACACCACAGCTTCTTTGTTTAGGAGCATTATGTTTAATGTATTTTTTAAGTACTGCCGGTTTTACTCGAAGTTGCTTAAATGCTTTTTTGTAGTTACTGTATGTCATTTTGCTTTTTAACCTCTTAGGTATTTTTTATTATATTATTATAATGTAATTATTCGTCATCATCTTCTGCTAATTCTTCTTTAATTAATACTCCATAATTTTCTTTAAAGTAATTAATTGAATCATCTTTAGTAATTCTATGATGAGTAGGAATTTTTCTTTTCATAATCTTTCTAGTTTTTATTCTAAAACCAGGTCTGATTAAAGTAATACTTGCTTCAAAACCCATAATACCAAGCTCTGGATCATATTTAGCTTCAGGAACATCTACATATTCATGAACACCGAATGAAACATTACCGTTATCATCGAAAGCATTTTTTGAAAACTTATTTTCTTTAGACGCAACTAATCTAGTAATCATTTTTTTAGCTTCAGCGCCTCTTAATGTAATTTTACAACCAATTGGAAGTCCTGGTCTTAAACCCCAAGATGGAATTCTTTTAACAGTCTTAGTTTTAACTGGTTCCTTTCCGGAAATCATTCTAAGTAACTGAACACCTTTTGCTAGCTTCTTTTGATCATTACCAGCACCAAAGTTTAAAGTTACTTTGTCTACACTAATCCGTCTCATTGATTTTTCTTCGTTCATTTTGGATTCACTTTATTATTATAACTTACCTTACCTTTATTGCAACTTTATCGTCTGCAATAACATAAGCATACTTTGTCAATGTTTCAAATTCTGAACCATCGTCAACAATAATTTTATCGCCTTTAACTTCTACAACTTTACCGATTTTACCAATATGTTGTCCAGCTACAAGCATTACTTTATTTTTAGGGTGAAGTTTCATTACATGAGTTACTTCTTTTCCTTTCATAACAAGCACATCGCCATTTGAATATGTATTTTTATCTACTAAAATATTTCCACCATCGTATAAATGAACTTGCATCTTCTTACCTTTGATAAGAGATCTTCCTTCAATTCTTCGTGGAATAATTAAACTTTCAGCTTCGTTGATTTCAACAGCAACTAACTTTCCTCTTTCATCAAACATTACTCTATAATTTGCTTTGATTTCAGGAATTGATACAACGTCAAATAATCCAACCGGATATTTTTCATCTGTAATTTCAACACCATTAACTAAAACACTTTTATATCTGATTATGAATTTAACTTCTCTTCTAAATCCTACAACTTTAACAACATCTCTTAGGAAATTGTTAACAGCCATACTATTTGCCATTGTCTTACCAGCATTTGGCATAGATACAAATTCAGCAGGCATTCTTTTGAATGACTTTCTTGGAACATCCCAAGTTCTTGGCAATGTAATTCTTTTTAAATGATTTTTTACCATTCTTAATTCTCCTTTGACGCTTGTTTCTTAGCAGGTGCTTTTTTCTCTTTTGCGCCTTCTGAAAATCGTCTTTTATCTGTTGTTACTAATTCAGTAATTATTAAATTTGAAGGGTGGATTGAAGATAACTTCTTAGTTCCATCAGCCTTTGTTCTTCCAACACCAGCAACAAAAACGTGAGTATATTGAGTACTAACTTTGTCAACTTTTCCTGACTTATCTTTATGTTCTCCTCTTACAATCTTTACGCTATCTCCTTTTCTTACTCTTATAGATCTAAATCCATGAACTTCTCTTAAGTTTTTAGCTAAATGAACATTCAAAAATTTTCCTCTTATATGTAATGGAGCATTAAACGCATATTTTCTCTGCTTTCTAGGCTGAGTGCTTGACTTCCATGATTTTGAAAAAAGTGCTTTCATTTTGTTATCCTCATTATTTTTTGTTTTTTTATTTTTTATATATGATTATTATTTTTTTATTATTATTATTCTAAACTTAATTTCAATTAAATTACAATTGGTGCAAGTTTTGCAACAATTGGCCATCTTTCAGCAGCTTCTTTTGCCATTGGTCCTTTTAGGATTGTTCCCTTTGGGTTACCTTTGTCATCTTTTAATATAACTACTGCATTATCTTGAAATTTGATTCTAGTTCCGTCTGGTCTTCTATATTCTTTAGCTTGTCTTACGATAATTGCTAAAGCAACTTTGTTTCTTATATCTGGTTTTCCGTTAATTACTCTTACTGAAACCAAATCTCCAACACCAGCTGAAGGCATTCTACCTTTTACACCTTTATAATTATGAACACCGATTATTTGAACTAATTTAGCACCACTATTATCAATAGTTTTCATTTTAGCGCCTACTGGAAGTCCTCTTGTAACGTTTGCTGCAACTCCTTTCATTTTACTTAAGCTACCTCTTCGCTTTTTGCCTTTTTAGGCTTAACTTCTTTTTCTTTAGTAGCATGTTTAGCATTCATTTTTTCTTTAGCAGCTTCAATTTCTTCTGCAGCTAAATCTTGTCCTTTAATCTCGACATATTGACCTAATACTTGAACAATAACATGATGTTTAGTTTTACTTAAAGGTCTTGTCTCATAAATTTTAACAATATCTCCTTCTTTAGCATTAATACTTGTTGGATTATGAACTGAAAATTTACTTCTTCGATTTTCGTATCTTCTATATTTTGGATGATAAACTTTTCGATCAATCAAAACAACTGCTGTTTTAGCAGATTTTGCACTAACAACTCTAGCAACAAAATTTGATTTTTTAATAGTTAAATTTCCATAAAAAGGATCATTTGCATCAAACACTGATGGTGCAGCTGGAATAGGTATTCCGTATCCGATATTTTTTCCTGTTTCTCTAATTGTATTTTCCATTTTTAAGCCTTTCACTCGATTTTTGAATTATTTTTTTTCCATCGACGTTTTTCCCGTCAATTATGAATATGCAACTGTTTTTTAACACTCTTTTTTCTGTCGTCGAAGCATTTAAATCAGCTCGAATAACAAAAGTGCTTTTTGTCTCATCAACAATTATTCCCGAAATTCCTTCGAGCGTCTTGTTTTTTGATTCAACAATTTTTACTTTTTTTCCTATGAACAACTCACTCATCTTTTAGTCAACACATTTATTTTTTAATGTCAATTGATTCAGCTTGAAATCCAAGTTCAATCAAAACATTTTTCAATTTTGAAAGGTAATCTCCTTGAAGCTCAATGTATCCGTCTTTTTGCGTACCGCCGCAAGCAAACTTCGACTTAAGTTTTGTGGTTATTTCTTTTACATTAACATCCTTGTTGTCAATGCCTGTTATAATCGTATATTTTTTTCTGAATTTCTTTTGAACAACTTTTGCAGTTATTTTTTGATCTTGTTTAGCAATATTTTCCCATACACCAAGCTCTTTTGGCAAACCTGTTATCGGATCAATTTCAATCATTTCGTTTTTTTACACTCATCCTCAGATATTTACTGAGCTTTTTTACCTTGTAATTGTTTTACTTTTGAAATAGTTCTTCGTAAAACTGATATCTTCCCTGGATTTTTAGGAATAGTACCTGCTGCTACTTGTGAATTTTCCTTAATTAACTCTAGTTCTGTCTCTTGAAGTAACTTAGTTAAATCCGCAGGACTTTTTGATTGTATATCTTTATATTTCATTTTTACTCACTAGTTTCTTTAACTTCTTCTTTGTCTTCTTTAACTTCAGCAACATCAGCTTTTTTCTTTCTAACTTGCTTTTTTATTTTCTTTAAATTGTCAGTATCCTCAGTTGGAATAGTTGCAGCTTCAATTTTTGCTTCTTCAGTTGCATCAACTTTTGTGTCAACGTCAACTACTTTAGCAGGGCTAACCATTTTGATTGCTTTAATTCTGTCTGGCAATTCAACATTTCCTGGCATAATTCTTACTTGAATTCCTACAGTTCCTGTTTTCAATTGAGCAGCATCATAAGCAGCTAATACATTTTCAGTAGCTAAATCTCCGCTTTTAGGTAAATATCCTAAGTAAAATCTCCATCTTTTTGCTCTAGATGAAGGTAATTTTCCTGAAATTAAAATTTCAATACCAAGTGCACCAGCTTTCATGGAACTTTCCATTGCTTTGTAACCGATACCTTTGAATTTTTGAGTACCATATCTTTCCATTGATGATGCAATATTTTCTGCAACTAACTTTGGATCTAAATAAATATCTCGAATTTCTTCGATTTCAATTTGCGGATTATCAAGATTGAATTTTGCTTTCAATATTTTTGTTAATTTTTTAATGTTACTTCCTTTGTTACCAACAATTAAACCTGGTCTTGAAGCTGTAATTATGATTTTCTCGCCTAATGGGCTTCTTGAAAGTCTAGTATGACTATGACCAACTCTCTTTAAAGTAGATGATACATAATCTTCAACCATAAATTCTTTCAGTTTTTGTTGGATAATTTTTCTTTCAATCATTTTTTATTAGTCACCATGAATATTATATTTTTAATTTATCTTTCAGCTATTACTCTTCTTTTGTATCCGTCAACATATACAATTGGTTTTTCAGTTTTTTCTTTTTTAACTTTCTTAACTTTTTCTTCTTTACCATCAACTAATACAACTTCTTTTACAATCAAGTCTACATTAGATACTTTGAATTGACTTCTCTTTTGTCTACCGTAATGATATTGACTAGTACCATGTGTTGCTGCAATATGAACTATTTTTAAACTTTCACCATTAAGGCCTAAGTCAATAGCATTTGCTTTTGCACTTTTTAATAATTTTAAATAATAACCAGCTAATTTAATGGGGAATTTTGCAGGACCTGTTTTTCCAGCTTGATGAGATACATCAAAGTTGTGTCTCTTATACGGAACTGCTCTTTTTAATAATATAACATCATCTAAAAATCTAATTGCTTTAGCTACTTCCATACCTCTAAGTGCATTACTCATTTCGTAGCCAATTTTTCTTGACACTGGTAAGTTAGCTCCTACTGCTCGTGCACATTTTTCCATGCTTCCTTGGTATGCTGTTTTCATTTTGATTTTTATCCTCTAGTTATTTTTTATTTTAATTATTTGTTTTGTATTGTTTATTATCTTTATTTTTTAAAATTAACACATACTTAATGTTTTAATTCCTGTGTTACACCAATTGCACCGTGTTTCAAATGCTTTCTTGGTTGTGAAAATTCTCCTAATCTATGTCCAATCATTGGGCCAGTAATCATCATTTCGTTCCACTCTTTTCCATTGTGGATTTTGATTCTTTTTCCAACCATCATTGGTAATACAAGCATATCTCTGCAATGTGTTTTAATTCCACTTTCATTTGCAGCTACATCTTTTAAAAATATCTTTTCAGCGTCAGTAAAACCTTTTTTAACAATCTTTCTTCTTGCACTTGAAGGAAGTAAATCAGCTAGCTCTTCCATAGGCATTTGCTGTAATTGTTCCAATGTTTTTCCTCGATATATGAATTCTTTTGCCATTTTTGATTGTCCGTTTTTTTAATTTTTTTTACTTTTTTTTGAACTTTAATTTCTTTATTTTTTGTTTTATCAACATTAAAATAAAATAATAATCATTTATTTGCTTGCTTTTGTTTTTCTTCCAGTTCTTCTTGAAGCAATATAACCAACCTTTCTTCCTGGTGGTGCATCTCTTGATACTGGTCTGTTCTTTGACTTTCTTGAAGATCTCTTGTTTCCAAATGGGTGAGATACTGCGTTCATAGCAGAACCTGCAACTACAGGATACAAGTGATTTTTAGCTTTTTCTTTGAAGAATCTATTACCTGCTTTGAAAAGAGGTTTTTCTGTTCTTCCGCCACCAGCAACTACACCAATTGTAGCTCGGCATTTGTCATGAAATACCTTTAATTGCTTTGAAGGCATCATAATTGTAATTCCACCTTTAACTCTATTTGCAACTCTTGCACTAGTACCAGATGCTCTAATAAATTTTCCACCATCGCCGGGGATTCTTTCTAAATTATGAATTAAAGTTCCTTCAGGAATATCTTTTAATTCTACTACATTTCCAACAGCAATTACATCAGTTCCAACACTAAATTTGTGACCTACTGAAATTCCGTCTGGAGCAATCATCATTCCCATTTTACCAGTTGCAAAATCAACTAATACTAATGGAGCACTATGAGCAGGACATTTAACTAAATCAACTACAACACCTGTAGTAACTATATTCGGTACAGACGCTTCTCCTTTGAAATTAAAGCTAGGTGCTCTAAAACTAGTAGTTCCCTTTCCTCGTCGTTGTGATATTAAATTTTTTCCCATTTGACACCTTGAATATTATATTTTAACACATACTTTCTTAACTTACATTAATCCTAAATTTGTTGCAACGTCTATAGCAGGAGTATCTTTAGATAAAGTTACAATTGCTTTTTTATTTCCGTCTCTATCAATCATAGTATTAATTTTAGTAATTTTGATTTTGAACATTTCTTGTAATGCAGCTTTTATTTCTGCCTTTTTTGAAGTTCTATCACAGATAAATACCATTTTATTTTCTGCTTCAAGCATTCTGATTGCTTTTTCTGTCGACAATGGATGTTTTATTATACTCATTTTGGTTCCTTGTTTTTTATATTTTTTTTAATATTTAATAATTTTTATTATTAGTTGTTGTTTTATTATTTAATTTATTGTATAAATAACTTCTTTTCAGCCATTTCATCTAATGCTTTAACTGTAAATAAAGTTAATCTTCCTATATGACATCCTGGAGCTAAAAGAGCTGCGTTTAAATTTGACACTTTAACAACGTCAACACCAGCAACATTTTTTCCGGATAATAATAATTTTGAATCTGATGATACAACAATCAATGGTCCTACTTTATCCTTATATTTTCTTCCTCTAACTTTTCCTTTTCCTGCTCTGATTTTTTTGATACTTGATCTATCTAATTCATCAGCTAAGCCAAGTGAAATTAAAGAAGTCATTACTTCTTTTGTTTTAGTAATTGAATCAAAGTCATCGCCTAATACAAATGGATAATTAGCTGGAACAATATGTCCTCTTACACCAACTATTTTACTATCAACAACAGCTGCTAATGCAGATCTGATTGCTTTTTTTCTTTCTTTATCATTAAGTTTAACAGCCCAAATCTTTTCAGCTTTTGGAGAATGAGGATTAGCACCACCTACAGCACTTGCAACAATTGCACCTACCCAATTAAATCTTGTACCATTTCTAGATAAAATTTTTCTTGGAACTCTTGAAATACCTAAACCATAACCGCCTCTATAAGCTCGTCTTTGTCTGGATAATTTAGCAGAAGCTCTTCTTCCTGCTTCTTGATCAGCACCATATCTTTGCCTTGAATTTAATTGAACTGTAATTACTGCTCTTTTAATAAGATCTGCTCTTACATCTTCTGCAAATTGAGAAGGTAATTTCTTCTTGCCGATTTCCTTATTGTCTTTTGAGTAAACTTTTAGTTCCATTTTTTTCTCGCAATTTTTATTTTTAAAATTTTATTTTTAATCTTTGTTTTCTAAACTCGATTTTCTAAACTTTGTTATTCTAAACTATCAGCAGTTATCATCGTCATCATTTCTTCAGACGGGAATAACTTCATCACTATGATTAATTTTGTTTTGATTCAACACTGATGTATTCGATCTTTGGCACTTCTGTTTTCATATTTGCCACTCTGATTGCTTTGTTAAATCTGATCATTCTTTTTTCAGGTCCAGCAACAGATCCTTTAATTAATACATATGTATTTTTTACTTCTCCGTATCTAATAAAGCCACCTTTTGGATTAACTTTAGTTGCATCGGAATCAATTAACATGATTTTTTTATTATATTCAGTTCTAGTATGATAACCAGTTTGACCAGCTTTTGCTACTCGGTACATGGTATGTTGTTGAGCTGACCAACCGCCTGCAGTTGAACCTACTCCTCTTTTAGTTTTTTCAGATTTATGTGCTCTAATTGCAACACCGAATCTTTTAACTGAACCTTGAAGACCTCGTCCTGTAGTTACAGCGTGAATATCAACAATACTTCCAGTTGAAAATACTTCAGTTACTGGAATTTCTTTACCCATTTTTGCAGTAGCATATTTTAATTGATCTGCAACAGTTCCACCAATAGCAACTTCAAATAGTTCTGGTTTTTTCTTACCAATCATTACTTCTTTTGGTTGAGTGTAAACTACTAACATAACATAATCTACTTTAGCAGGATCGATTGCGGAAATTTGAGAAACTTTTTGTTTATCTGATGGATGAGAAGTTGTTCTTCTTAATAATTCTTTATCGGGAGCAGTTGTAGTTTGTGCTACGATATCAGTTGAGTAAACATTGTGTTTGTATGCTCTTGCACCATATACTTTTAATGGTGGGCATTCAACGATTGTAACTGGAACAGAAACTTCCATACCTTTAGTAACGGATGTTTTAACTTCATCAACATAAGAAATATGAGTCATACCAACTTTATAACCAGCAAATCCTAAAGCAACAGCGTCTTTTGCAGTAGCCCATGATCGAACAAGAGGATATTGTCTCTTAGCCCTTTTTCTAGGCCAAAATTGCATACTTCCTTTCCTTGGTCCTGGTCTTTTACCCATGTTTTATTATCCCCATTTATTATATTTTAAACTTCAGTCGATTAACTTCTCTAGAAGACGTGTGTCCTCAAGAGGGTTCCTCTTCAGGCAACAACCAAAAATTCAATTTTGTTTATTGCTACTTCATGCGAAAAAGCAGGTGTTTATAAAGGTATTGATTTTAATTGATTTTATTCAAAAAAGCATATTTCTTAAAAAAGATACAAGTCGAATTTACATATATACTATATATGCAATATAATATATCTACTATACAATTACTTCTATGAGAAAATAAATACCACTAATTAAAAAGTTTACCCTCTGCTAACAATCTTGCTATCTTAGTACTAACTTGAAAATATCTCAATCCTAAATTATCTGCAATTTCACGATAAGATATTTTGCCATATTCTCGAATTAAATAAGCTTCTTTTTCAGGATTATCATCCCAAGAAAAATCAGTTCTCCTAAGTTTACCTTCCAAAATAAATTGCGTTATTCTTTTCTCAACCCTAGAATGACTTAAACTTAAATCTGATGCAATCTCTTTAATTAGCTTTTTGCCGTGATACTGTAATATATAATTCTCTTTATCAGGAAAATCTTCCCACTTGAAATTCCCGCGCTTTTTAATTCCCTGAGAAAGTCTTTTGTGTTGAATTGAAGAAGGAGTACGAACAATTAATTTATCCGACAAAACTAAATCCGTTTCATTTAGCCCCTCAGCTCTTATTAACTTAACCTCACCTATTGAATAAAACTCATAATCTCTTCTAGCAATTGAAACTCCAATAGTATGCGCTTGTTTATGAACACTATGAGGAGGAACATTTAAACTCCAAGCTAAATATAAAACACCATGTATTGAATTTTCTCGAATAAAATCCCTCTCTTTACTAGAAAAATAATGCACTCCTTTTTTTTCTTTTAATATATGGAATACTTCTTTTGGAAAATAAGTTCCTAATTCAGCATTTTGTCTAGCAACCCATAAATTAAACAATCCAAGCGCATCTCCTTTTTTAGATTTCGCAAGATTAACATAATCATCAATTGTTACAGCTCTGCCACTAGTAATACGTATTCGAAGATCTTCAGCAATTTTCTCTAATTCCCTTTCTTCAAATTTAAGCATAACAGAAAAAGAAAACTAAGTAACTTAAATATATAACTAATAATTCAAAATTAGAAGATAAAAACTTGAAACTATAGCAGGAAATATTAAACACATCATAACCACATACATATACAAGAATACCAACTATAATTTATAAAATATAGTCTAGTCAGTAGTATAGTTTAATCAGTATTTTTCGAAGACAATAAGCCAAAAAATCTTTTAAATGAAGGAAGCTTTATTGCAAGCATACTTGCTTTTATTTGTGCTTCATAACAACCAGGATTAATATCTTTTGCTTTTTGCCAAAGTTTTCTTGCAAGATCATACTCTCCAACACAATTATATGCATCTGCAAGTTGCATTAAAACAGTTAATTGAGATTTTGGCTCGAATTTGGATGGCCTCTCTTGACCAGCGGGACCAATCCAGGAATATCTTCTTTTTTGAATAAGTTGTAATGCATTAACATATTGATTAATCGCAGAATTCATAGTAGAAGTCCACTCGGAAGGATTATTTTTTTTAAATCCAGTTACTGAAGCTTTTGCTTCTAAACTAACTCCTAATCTATACATATTAATTATATTATCCGAAACTTGCGAATTGATTTTAGAAAACATACTCACCGCAGAATCAAAATCTCTATTCATAAAATGATAAATGCCTTGCTCATTTTCTCTAATCCAAAGTAAATCATCAAGACCACCATGACTTCTATTCACAAATGCATCATGCAATAACTGCGTATTAACAGGACCAATAGGATTTGTACCATAAAAAACTTCAAGCAAATCTGCAAGAGGAGACTCGAGAATAGATTGTCTAATACCATAATATTTCTTTTTAGTTATAGCACTATAAGATTCATCATAATTAACTGAAGAACCGCCACCTAAAAGTCGAGATGCGGAAGTAATCAAACCGCCTTTATTTTCATCAGGAATGTAGACTCTAGTTCCATATAAAGTTCCGAGGCAAAAAAACCCGATCTCCAACAATAAATGGCTCCTCAAGAGATTTACTAAATTCTTTTTGTGCACCTTCTCTTTTATTTTCTTTAGAATGTAACTCATAAGCTGCAGTATAAAGAGAATACCTTTGTCCTGCCTCTTCAAAAGTAGAAAGACCATGATGCTTATCCGGATGCCACTTCATACTAATTTGCCTGTAAGCTTTTTTAAAATCATCAAGAGTCGCATCTGTTGAAAGTCCGAATAAAATTCTTGCATTAACAAGTTGCGGTGCCTCTTTATTCTCAGCACCGAATATTCCGTATTTACTCATAAGTGAAAAGAACTCGTACTGATTTTAAAAGATTTCCTTTATTAAAACTTAAAAAATAAAAATAAATAGACAAATAAAAACGAAAATTAAAACAAAATCAAATCATAGGAACTGCATATTTAGATTTCATTGCATAAATAAATAAATGATTAAAGAATAATCCCGGTCGTACATGCTTTTGAACAATAAATCCTTGTTCTTGTAATAGTTTAATCACCTTATCAGGATCCGATGCCCAACCACCATTTGGAACAATCTTTAAAATATCAATTTCATCTTTAAAAATAATTTTCCCTCCTTCAGGAAGTCTCGAAGACATTTCAGATAAAATTTTTTTTAAATCTTGAACGTGATGAAGCATTCCCAAAGACAAAATTATATCTACTTGAGGAATTGAAGGGTGAATTCTATTAATTTGATGTTCATCTTGAATTGTTATAACATGATCATGACCTAATCTTTTTGCTTGAACATTAATCATTTTAATACTTTTAGGACTAACATCAATTATGTGTAATTTACCTGATTTTCCAATATGTTCTGCAAGATGCATTGAAATAAAACCAAAACCTCCCCCAAAAAGCAAAACTCGTTTTCCTTTCAAATCACCAACAGTTCCATAGAGAAGAGAACGAATTTCTCGTCTATAAGCTAATCGCTCGTAAATTAAACCCCACTTTGAGACTTTCTTTTTAAAATTAATGTAAACATCTGGATCAAAATATAAAGAAAGAATAAAATAAATAGGAGTAGCAATTAGTAATGCAATTATATATAATATCAATGCATGATAACCTTCCTCAAAAATTATCCATCCAATTATAACTACTATTAAAAACGCAGCTACAAAATAAGGCAAAAAATTTCCAAAAGGAGCAGTATAATGTCTAGTCAATTCAGGATATTTTTTTCTTAATATTGGAACAGACAAAACTAATAAAATGAGAACAGGGAATGCAAAAAATAACCACAGCTCATGAAACAAATAAAAAGGATCTTCTTCAGTAAAAATATAATAATAATAATTAACAATCAATGCAATAATTAAAAAGAATAATTGAAATTTTATAGCCCGTAGGGGAGTATTAGTTTTCTCATCGAGTTTTGAAAAACTAGTTGGAAAAAGACGATCTCTTGCGAAAGAAAAAATCAAATAGGGCCCTGCAATAATCCAGCCTAAACCCTCACTAAAATAAATCATACCTGACAATATAAATACAAGAAGAGTTAAAAACCATCCTCCAGGACCAAGATTTTGGAACATTAAATCTTCATAAAAAACATAAGAATCTATATAGGTTTGTTGATTGAGAACTGCAAATGATCCGAATACGAAAATAAACATAACTACGCATACAATAATCATTGATTTTACAATCACTTTAGGCATCACTTTTGGCGCATCAATAACCTGCTCGGATAGAAAAGTAACTGCCTCAAGCCCGAAAAAAATAGTAGACAAAATAAATATTGTCGCTAAAAATGCTCCAAAATTACTCAAAAATCCTTCGTGATGAAAAAAAGGAATATAATTACTAAAATCAAGTGCAAAACTCATTTCTCCAGTACTAACGCTAGAAAAATCAAAAAAAGTAGTGATTAAAAGAATAATAGTGCAAAGCAAAATTAAATAAGTAAAAAAAACAAATAATTTATTACTTAAATCTCCTCCTTTATACGCCAAATGACTAAAAAGAACTATTGTAAAAACAGAAACAAAAAACTTAATTATATAAGCACCCGGAGTATAATATGGAATAAGTAATTCTAAACCCGCAGGTATTGAAACAATCAATGCAAAACAACCTGCAAACCAAGTAGTAATACCTACAATAAAAGACCAATAACTACCATATGCTCGTTTAGAAATTTCATAAATACCTCCTGACGTCGGAAAAATAGAAATTACTTCCCCAAAACACATTGCAATATAAACAGCTAGTATACACACTACAATCCAGGATATAATTGAAAATGGACCAGATATTTCTAAACCCATTTGAGATACATAAAATATAGATGAATCAAAAATAAAATTCAAAGCTAATAATAATAACAAAGACTTACCGATAGTTTTTTTTACTTGCGAAGAATTATTTTTAGGATCAATTCCGAGAAGTTCTTCAGGAGTCTTAATATGATGTGTACTAGTCTTATCATACTTCTTATTATAATCAATTTCGTTCAAAAATCTCAAATCCCCTTTTTTATATAAACATACTTATGAAATAAAAACATGAATTTAATATCACCGCAAAATAATACTTTTAGTAATAATACAAATTATATTACATAGCCACCTACACACCACTTCTTGCAAAAACTATTTATAAATATTACCTAGTAAACCGCAATAAGTACTGCAAATCAATCACCAAATATATCAGCATTCCAATTTCTTTATAAACTACTGCTTCTTTCTAGCAGTACAGGTAGCAAATAAAAGTACCGGAGCAAAAAATGGCAACAATACACCTAGACAAAACTAATTTTTCCAAAGAAGTTGACAAATCAGACATCCCTGTAATAATTGATTTTTGGGCTGCATGGTGTGGACCTTGTAGAATGATGGCACCCGTATTCGAAGAACTTAGTCTAAATTACACAGGAAAACTTAAATTCACTAAACTTGATGTTGAATCTAATCAAGATTATGCAGAAAAATACGGAGTTCAAGGAATCCCTTGCTTAATTATAACAAAAGCAGGAAAAGAAGTTGACAGAGTAGTAGGATTTGGACCAAAAGAAGTAATCAAACAAAAAATTGATGAAATATTAAGACAAAATAAGCTTTAAAAAACAAGAACATAATATTTTTTAAATTTTTATTAATTTATAACACAATTTTAAAAACCAAAACATA
>CAZKZU010000024.1:6505-24734 GCA_964557345.1 uncultured Methanosarcinales archaeon | reverse complement strand
CCTTTAATAGCTTTAAAAAAGTAAAAAACCAAAAGCCCCATTATTTATTTACAAACTGTAACAGTCATCCTTATAACTTTACCATTCAATGTAACTAATCTACTTTCTTTCCAAACTTCTTTATCCGAAGAACATTCTGATGTAACTTTAGATATAACAGCAGAATAAGGAGTTCCCGTACATGTCGGTATATCATAAACTATCCCTGAGACATTTCTTTGAACTACAATATCTTTTGGAACGTCATCAACATAATCTGCAGTACTATTAGTAGTTAAAGGGAATTTAGCAAATTCACAGCCATTTCTACCATCACATTCTTTTGCACAAAGATTACTTCCAATTAAAGTACAATCAACTTCACATAAAGATGCGGGTTGCATTACAAATACATTTGCCAAACTTGCAGCACAATTAGGTAAAGTAAAATCAAATTCAGTTACAGAATCAGTAAAGTTAGCATGTTTACCAACTAAAATATATTTAGTACAAGGAATTTTTTCAATATTGGAATAATTATTATAATATGTTTTGATAGTAGTATTTTTCAAAGTTGTAATTGCTCCAGTTACATCAGAAATCATGTTTCTATAAGGCTCAAATACACCTTCAGCATTTTTGAAATAAAGAGTGAAATTAACACCAGAAACAACATGACCTGTGCTATCAATAGCAGTTCCTGAAATAAGCGTTCCTACACCAGAAACAATATCAAATCCATCAATATTACTTTCATCATTAGTCACATCATAAGAAACATTATTTTCAACGTATTTGGATAAATCAAGTAATTCAGATGGATCGTCATTAACTCTAATAAACTGTTCATCACCATTACAATTCTCATCGTAATAACTATAAACTCCGTCGTAATTTGTCATCAAATTTAATCTAGCAGTACCATTAATATAAACATCACCGCATAACAAAGAGGAATTTTTCAAGGTTGATAAATTAGAGAAGCTTTTAAAACCAAAACTACAAGTATCCCCGTCAGAATATATTGCACAATAATCATAACTTCGATTTGATAATGCATCATGATAAGGAATTTTCCCAGTAACAGAATCATACCCTGCACCATTTTCAGCACACATTACATGACTATACCCGTTACAAATGGGACTGCCAGAAAAACTAGGTTCTGCCCAATAGCCTTCAGAAGATACAAACACAGAAGTTAAAGAAAATAAAAATATAATAAGTACAACAAATAACAGATTTCTTTTTCCAAAGTAAGAATATTTTTGTCTTAAGTAAAAATTTTTTTTTTCAACACTCAAATTATTTTTAGTCATCTTAAATATCCTCAATAAATAATACACTGCTCTTGTAATAAATCATTATCTCCAACACCATAAGTTGTATTCATTAAGGAATTTGGCGCATAACACTTTCCATCATAAACACATGAATTTTCAGTATTACAACATGCATAATCATCTTTCTTATAATCAACATAACAATAATTATTATCTCCTTTCAAACTAATATAAAATCCAGGATCAAAAATAATACTTATTAATAATTTAGGACAGGCATTAACTAATTCAAAATCCAATTTATATCCTTTCTTAAGTCTGAATTTGTCTGCTTCTGCATAACAAACCTTTGTCAAATTCAATTTAGTCATTTTAGATAAATTTCCAGCAAATTCAACACTTGTTTTTGTAAAATTCAATTGTTCATTAGAGGTAGAATAAATATTTTTCAAATACTGTTTCTTAACAGAATAAAGACTGTTAAACTCCTTATTATCAGATTGCTGCACAACTGGAGGAAGAAGATTGCCTTCAGAAGTTATATTTTCAAATCCGATTATTTTAGGCAAAAATTCGCCAAGTAAAGATTCATTTGTAAATACGTCAGAAAAAGGAGTAATAGTCTTCTCTATATTATCAAATCCAGAATCACGATAATCTTGGAAACCTTTTGTTAAACTATTAAAATATAATTTAACTTCATCATTATTTAATGTATGAATAAAGAAATCATATACATCATCAGCATTACTACCATATGCATAGGCAGCAGTTGAATTACTTTCTTTCGCATATGCAATCAAATGATTTCTTATAAAAGTATATTCGATAGCATTACCATTTCCATCATCTCCTTGAGATGCACTACAATAAGTATTTCTTCTAGTAACATCAGGTAATGCGAAATCAACCGATGTTTCTAATTTAGCACTACAATATGATAATGTACTAACATCTAATTCAAAATTACTTTTAACTGTAAGAACAGTTAAATCTCTACAACTTGCAACGTTAGCAGTTGCGCCTACACCAGAATAATATAATAAAGAGTTATTTGTTGATAAAATTGAAAATGATACATCAGGATATTTAGTAGAATCAAATAAATCTGAAGCATTCTTAACATTATGAGGAGCTAAACAATATTTATTATATAATTCATTATTATCTGCTGGAACTCCACCTAAACAACTTAAAGATACATTCTCAACATCAAAACTACTTCCAGTCATAAGATGATAAGGATTTAACGGATCTAAATTAGCTTCAAATCTACTATCGTTAACATTTAAACTTTCTCCATTAGCAAATGCACAATTAGCATTTACTATGAAATTCAAACTATTAGAATTATAATAAGTTACATTATATCCATTATGAGTTCCATTAAGAACATTAATTAAAACATTATAAGTGCCAGCTGTATTAACTTGGTAACACTTATTATTTGATGTAGAAACTATGTTTGAACAACCTTGACTTGGTGCACTATCAATTCCTGCTAAAAATGTAATTCCGCCAACAGATCCAGATAATTGAGTGAAGTTCACTCTAGTTGAATCAACTATTCCAGTATAAACAGAAGTCCCAGTAGCATTATAACAAGTTTCTTGTACATCTACTGATCCCTTGTTATCATTTCTCCAATAACGATAACTACTTCCTGAATTAAGAAGAGAATAATAACAAGATAATGATTCATTAACACAACCTTCATCTATTTCTCCATTTCCATTATTATCAATACCATCACAAGTTTCTACAGGAGGAATTGGAGGAAAACAACTTCCGGATGTAAAATTAAAATTACTAAAATTAAGATCAAATGAAACAGCTTTGCTCAAAACTATTCCAGAATTTGAAGTATAACTTACAATAATAGGAAGAGATAAAATACCAGGTACTGACATTCCTTGGAATAACCCTTTAAATTGAACATCATTATATGAACTAGACTTAGTTAACTTAATTGCAGAAATATTATTTCCAGATACAACACCACTTACATTAACCATATTTAAATCAAACATAGTTCTAAAACTACTCGACTTACTATTATCACTAAATATAGCATTCAAACCAGCGGTATTCCAATTAACACTAACAATACCTGCATCACTATAAAGATTTCCAGGATTACCATAAGCATAAACTAACCCTAAATAATTAGGAATTCCAAGCTCAGAAATACTTCCTGCAGTACAAATGTTTGCATTAAATCCATTAGCTGTCAAATTAACTGGATCATTACCAAGATTAACTCTAAATTTAAATTGCTTATCAACGTCAGCGATATTGCTTAACAAACAACTATTATTTACAACTAAATTAAATTTAGCTAAATCAAAAGTAGAAGTTACAGTAGAAGACATCGGATAATTCGCATAATTAGAAGAGTTATAATTATGTATTAAACAATTATCAGCTATTCCATTACAATAATTAATTGCGACATGATTACTGGAACTTATAATAGTTGCAGCATCAACTGAAACATTAACTACCTGTCCTGTTTGTAAATAGTAAAATAAATATGATTTAACGATTATATCATTAATATTTAAAGAATAAGTTATCTCATTAGCTGAATCAGCATCAATTATATCAACAGAACCATTCTTATAAGTTACATATGCGTAAGACTTGAACACAGGAGTATAATATGCAGAACATTTCTCGTCATACTTATACATCATTCCATCTCCTTTAATAGTATAATTTCCATAAGTTGAATTTTCAACTTCAGAATATTGTGAATAAATTTTAGCATATAGTTCAGTAGAGAAATTAAAAGGAGAGTCCGCTAAAAATAATAAACTTCCAGTTTTTCTCATAAGACTACCAAACAATCCTTCTTCGAAAAACAATTTATTAAACGGAGGAGTTAAAGGAAGTAAATCTTCTAAAGTATAAACTACATCAGAATTTAAGTCTCCACATTCTCCATTAGTACAATCAACATTTGATTCATAACTAAAATTAGATTTAGTTGCAACATTTACTTCTCTTGGAATTTTATTATTAGGAGAATATGCGCCAATCTGAGTAACTTCTGACTCAATATTACCATAAGGAACATAAGTTTTATCTTTATTAAAAGATAATGATTTATATCCAACTAAACTATTTTCCTCGCCGTCATTAGCATAAACTTTACAAACGTAAATTGCACCTGATTCATACTCAGCAATAGATGCTAAAGATAATAAATTACTATCAACAATATAAACTAATTGACCATTATTCTCATCAACAGAATACCATTCATAATTATAAGTAACTGAATCAGAGTCAGCATCTGTAGCAGAAACTGAACAATTCAAAATAGGAACTGATACAGCACAAGTTGGAGAAGTATAACTTCCAGTTAAATTTCCATCACTACAAACTCTAGTCTCACTTAAACAAACATTACCATAAGTAACAGAAGACTGTAAGAAATAAGTTTTATTTTGAGTATGAATAATATTAGAACTATCAGGACCAGTACAATTTGAAGGCGGTAAAACTATGCAACTAGATGCGGTATAGCTTCCATATAATTCTCCGTCATTACAAACTCTGGTTTCATTTTGACAAACACTACCGTATGGAGCTGTAGCAGCAGAAAAATAAATTCGACTTGCACCATTTATGATATTAGATGAATCAGGACCAGTACAATTTTTAGGAACACATATATTTAAACATCCACTAGGACCCAGAGCTAATTTTTTAATTTCACAATCGGATAAAGTTCTATTCCAAATAGATATTTCATCTAATGAACCTCTAAAATCAGAATCAACATCATAATGCTGAGGACAATCTGAATCTTGACATCCAAAACCTCCTGCTAAAAATGTTTCTTGAATTGTTCCAAAATAAATTATACCATTTCCGTTAGGAATTGTTCCAATACTAAAATTATTTAATTTTGTTCCATCAACATAAAAATTAAAATTATTACCCTCTCTTGAAACAATTATAGAATACCATTTATTGATTGTAGGAGTGAAAGGAACACTTAAAGTTGTTGCCCTGTCATAATTAAACACTAAATTATTACTTGCATATTGCAAATACCAAGAACCATCAGTATAAATAGGATTTCTATCAAATCGAAATAAATATTCACCTAAAAAAGTACCTGAATTAGTAGAATTGAATTTAGCAAAAAAGCTAACTGTAAAATTATTTTTTCCTGCTAAATACCCTCGATTCCAACTTGCATCAAAAGGAGTAGTTGGCGCTACAATATAATTTTCAGTTCCATAAATAGAACCTGCAGGAGTACTAAAATTATATGCATCTCCAACAATTCCTGGAACTAAACTACTTTTTACAACAGTCCCATTTCTTCCTGAAATTATTTCAACTGCATTTGTTGAATTACTTCCATCCACTGAATCAAATGGCCAATATGCAATTAAACCCGAATTATTTAAAAAAATTAAATTCTCAATAGAAACTTGATTTTGTTTACTTGTATTAATACATCCACAAATTCCATTCTCATCAATCAAACCATTACCATCATCATCAATTCCATTACAAGTTTCAGCAAATCCACACTTTGCACTAATCATATTAAATAAATAAATTTCAGATCCTGTTCCAGCATCACCATTTACCATAAATGAACCATTAGTTCCATTTGCAGGAATGTATGCAACAGTACAATTATTCAAACCATAATGAGCATCAACGCAATTTGCAGCTGAAACATTTGTCATATATCCAGGAGTACCTGATCCATAAGAATAATTAAAAATAACATTTTGTAAAAATGGATACGTTATATAATTAGGAGTATATGTATTAATAGTACGAAAAACTATAGAAGAATTATACTTAAATTTAGTAAGATTATTAGTAATAGTTCTAGTACCATTACTTGCATCATAAACTGTAGTATTAGGACCATTATCTCCCATCAATGAAATACTCATTCCGGAATTATATAATTGAGTTAATAAAGATAACTCTGAAGAATTAATTACACGAATTAATGTATTTGCCGAAGCAGTAATACCTTGGCACGCAGGATAATCCAGACAAGTATCACCTAAAATAAAGAAATCAGCTTTAGCAGTTGTTGTTGAATTTATTTTTCCACCATTAAATAAATCTAAATAAGTAATATTCACAAGACCGCCGAAATTAGGAATTTTTGCATAACTTACAGCAAAAGATAAATTATTATTTTTAGCTACAACTATATTACAAGTTGAACAAACATTACCCTCATCAATTAATCCATCACAATTATCATCGACACCATTACAAGTTTCTGTTGCATTCGGCCTTACACTATTATTATTATCATTACAATCCCCTGCAATTTTAACTGTAGAAGTCCACCCAGTACCAGGAGCAGAACACGCAGAAGAAGTTGACCCTGTGTAATATCCATCACTATCATTATCTAAATAATATGTTGATCTACTATAACAACTTGGTTGAGATCCACACTCAGAACATGCAGGAGGCCCACATTGTTGATTACCAACTTCAACACCATTACAATCAACATCACAACAACAATCATTTGGCTGACTTGGATAACCTTTATTACATGCATGAATATTGGGCGAACCAGAAGAACCATACATACTGCAGGCTATAATACTATACCCTGTCATAGTATTGGCAGGACATGAAGTAAGAGCGCTCACAAAATTAGATAACAAAGATAATAATAACAATAGCATAAAACCTAATATAATCAAATTCTTTGTCCTAAATCTATTTTGTTTTTTCATTTCTAATCTCAATTTTGATTGCTTATTTTTAATAAATATTCTCAAACAATTCCTATATTAATAAATCCCAATACTGGTTTTGTATTAACTACAGTTACTGGCTTTGCAGTATTAACTTTTGAATTTAATACTACGCTATTTGAAGCATTAATAATTTCAACTGAATAATCACAACTTATAACATCTGTTTTCTTTATTCCAGGAACACTTGATAAAGATAAATTAGCTTTAAATGAATTACCTAATGTAACCGCATCGTCGTAATAATCAGATTTTGCTAAAACACCATTTACATAAAAATTAAAACTATTTCTTGCAAATGAATCTAAAGGATAATCATAACTACTACTCCCATAACAAAATACGGTTTCATTTTTCTTTGGATACGCAGGTGCAACATAAGCATCAGTAATAACTACTTTGTTATTTTCTACTATAATACTATTACTAGAAGAATCAGATCCAACAGGAGTCCAACCATCATATAAAGATACTGAACATTTAATTTCATCACCAGAGCTTAAAAAACTAGGAATAGTCATTTCATCCTTAAAACCACTATATAATATATTCAATGGATATACTCTATAAAAAGAATATATTTTTATTTTACTAGTTCCTTCATTAGTACATTTAAGAGTCGAGCTATTAGTGCTAACTTTACTTATTAATACATTATAAGGAATTTTAGTTTCATTTTTCTGTATAACTTTAATTGCAAGCTTTAAATTACGTTCGCCAGAACCAGTAGATACAGTTATATTATCTGTAAGTTTTAAACAATTAATTAAATTACCATACCCAATACCATTTGAATTCAATGTTCCTAAAGCAATAGTTGTATCAACACAATAACATTCTCCAATCTTAACAGAAGTAGGAACTGAATCTGAATCGCAACTCCAACTAACAAGAGGTAAACTTGAATTTAAAACAATAAAATTACCATTATTATTGATATTATTATTAACATTACTAAAACTAACAACATTATTGCTAAATCCAGAAATAGCCTTGGTAAAATCTGACTCAACATTTAATGCATATGCGACAGGTAAAACAACTAATAATAACAATAATAATAAACTTAGAATAGGCAATACCTTAAACAAACCTTTCTTTTTATTAATATTAAATTTTGTTTCCATTTTTTTAGTTTAATTATCTAATACATAAATTACTTTTTCACTAACTTAATTAGGTTGACTCTGTACAACTATATTTGCAGCATTATTATATAATACAATTGGTTTTAACGTCATATCGCTAGTACACACACAATCTAATATTGAATTATCATTTGATAAGCTTAAAAAGGTTTTTCCTACACTAAAGTAATTTTTCCAACCACTCCAAGTCGTAGGTAAAGTTGAACTTAAAGGATTAAAACATTTTCCTGAACAATTTCCTGATGAAACATCAGTATAATAACAATTAGCTTCAACTACATATAAACCTGATCTTTCTATCACTAAAGGATACATACCAAGTCTTAGTGATGCATTATTATAACTATTCAATGTAGCAAATACAAATTTATTTGAATTCCCTAGTTTCAAGTTAGTATAATAAGGATAAGATTCTTTTCTATTTACATTTCGTATTACAACTTCAGCGCCAGATGAATCTTTATCACAAGTAAGTTCAATTCTTTTAATTGAATCTCCATAATTTAAATCAGTAATATTTTTATACTCGTCATTGGAAGTAACAAATACAACTGATTTAGTTAAATTAACTTTATTTGAAGTAATTACATTTGAAACAGTAATGCTTCCACCACCTTTTCCAGCATTAACATTTAAACCACTATAATTAATATACGAGAAAGAATGTAAATAAGGATAGCTTTGATTTGCCGGTAATTTAAATTCTATTGAAAAATTATTATAATAAGGAATACAAGTAAAATCAAAATCCTTAGAATTAGTAAGACTATTTTGTGCGGTACAAAATGAAGGAAGTTTTGTAACAGTCGGATAATTAGGACTTATACCAGGGAATCGCAATAAAACAGAAGAATTACTAAATGACTTCAAATCATTAGCATTAATTTTTACATCCATTCTAATAGTACCATTTACTTCATAATACGTATTATCTGGAGTTACGGAATAAGTAATAACTTGAGATGACGCTGCAGGACAAGACAAAGAAATTTGTCGAATATTAGCATTGTTTAATCCACTAAAATACAAAATATTATTTCCAGCAATTACACCTGCGTTACTCATACCAAAATTATTTCCTGCTTTAATATTAGAAAATCCTTGGAAATCTGTCACATATTCAGAACAACTACCTCTATCTCTCGAATAACTATTAGACATAAATAATTCATTTCCGTTAACATATACACTTCCCTTAATAGTATTACTACCCACTTCAATTAATTGCAATTTACAACCAGCAGAAGCTAAATCAGAATCTGAATGGAACAAAATAGAAAAATTAATTTTATTTAAAGGAATAACAGGATATTCAGTACATGAAGAACTTCTTACATAATTTAAAGCATTACAATTATAAGAATCAATAGAAATTAAATTATTAACATCAGAAGAACTATAACTAGTATTTCCACATTCTTCAACAATAAGTTGTTTTGAACCACAAACTTCATCAGTCTCGCCATCACAATCATTATCATTCCCATCACAAACTTCATCAGTTGGAACATAATTAGAAGCATTATTTCCAAAAATTCCACCAAAGCAAATTTGATTATTTCCTGCACACATACCTACTTGATTTGAAATGAAAACAGAAGCAATTCCCTCATCAGTTTGACTATTACAATTATTATCAACACCATCACAAATTTCAGTTACACTAGGATTTATATTATAATTAGAATCATTACAATCATTTGAATGAGAAATATTTATCTCTCCACTATTTTTACCACCAACTGGCCTATTACAAGACATAGTTGTTGAAGAATACCAACCATCATTATCAGCATCAATATACCAAACCTGATTTACATTCCAAACACTAATATTATTATCATTACAATCATTTGAGTTAGCCACATAACCTACAGGCAAAGAACACACGTATGTTGTATTTGTAAAATTTCCAAAAGTATCTCCATCAAAATCTCTATAATATATAAAACCTACTCCTTCATCAGTTTGACCATTACAATTATTATCTATACCATCACAAACTTCGCTAACACCTGGATGAATACTACTGTTATCATCATCACAATCATTACCATTATTTATACAAGAGTAAACTACCCCATTTGACTTAAATGAACCGCTACAATTCATTGAAATATCAGCATAATGATCCCCATCATCATCACAACCCTCATCTATAACTCCATCAAAATTATCATCTAAATTATTACAAATTTCAATAAGCCTGCAACTCTCATAACAAGTAGATGAAACCTTTGGAACAAGTCTTACAAAACATTCATCAACATCAACATCAATATTTTCTCCATTAACAAGCGATGAATTAAATACAAATCTAACAGACCTTGTTCCAATAGGCACTAATGCCTCAGAACAATATTCTCTCCATTGCGATAATCTTTGAGGAACTATTTTAGAATTTCCAATAATTGAACCTAAACTATTCAAAAATTCAACACGGAATTCAATTGATTCAGTTTTATAAGCATTACAACCCCCGACAACTTGTAGCTCGCCATTATCTATCTTAGAAGAATTCATAGATACATCTATTATTTGTGAAACTTTTTGCAGATCAGCACAATAACCTACAGCTTTACCTGTTCCGTAACACCCGCGAACTTTCTTATTACCATCACTAGTAGTATTAAGTGAATAAATATCATTTGCATCTACTACATAATAATCTCCCGTCTTATTCCAACCTTGAAAATAATTAGTCTCAAAACTTGGATTAGAAACTATATTAGAATAAGCGCAGCAAATATCAAATCCTTCATCAATAGAACCATCACAATCATTATCTAGATTATCACAAACTTCAGTAGCATTTGGTTTAACATTAAAATTAGCATCATTACAATCATTTAAATGAGTTATATTAATCTCACTACTATTTTTACCACCTACTGGCCTGTTACAAGAAGTAGTTGTTTGATTAAACCAACCATCATTATCTGCATCTATATACCAAATTTTACTTGCATTCCAAACACTAGCATTTAAATCATTACAATCATTTGAATTAGTTACTGCACCAACAGGTGCACCAGTACAACCATCAACCCAAGCACTTAAATTAGTTAAATTTCCATAATTATCATGATCAAAATCATTATAATATTTACATTGAGTTGCTGAACCTGAACAAGTTCCACCACAACTTTCTACCGAAGTTTTTGTTCTATTCTGAAAAGTAGAATTAATACTATTCCAAGAACCCCAAACACAATTTACAGGAGTACAATAATTACCATAATCATTAGTAACAACACCATTACAATAATAAGTGTGACAGCAATTAGTTTCACCACACCAACCTGAACTTCCACATCTACCATTAGCAGCTCGTGTCTCAGTTCCAGAACAACCATCAACTGATTTAAAATGTGCAATCATAGTCGCTTCTGGATATTGATTATTATAACATACATCTCCTGGATTCACACAAGAATATGCACTAACAAACCCAGATAAAACTATTCCAAATACAATTAACATTAAAACTAGCATCAAACCTTTTCCAAATCCTGATTTTAATTTTATTTTATCCATAGTATATTTCTAATTACAATTATTTATCTCGACCTTTTACTTTACCTGAAATATTATCATTTACTCTATTAAATACTCTATCAATATCTTTTTTATCCCAACCAATATTTAATAATGTTGCGTAAATAGTTGACTTAGGAGTCTTCTTTTCTAAAGCTTTTTGAATATAATTCTCAAGTTCAAGTTCTATTTTTCCTAATTGAGCAATTTTTTGCTCTACTGTTGCTTCATCTTTTTTCTTAAAAGATAATTTTAAACTAATATGTGATCTCTTTACTAAAAATAATGGCACTAAAACTGCGAAAATTAAAAATATAATTAAAAGCATCGATACTGAACCATAATCAAATTTAACATCCAATTTGTGATCAGACAATTGATGATAAAGAGTTAAAGTATGACTATTTGAAGTCCAAACAAAACAAGCTTTTGCAGGAGCATAATTACCAACTAAATCAGAAGCACTTGTTGGAATTCCGAATACACTACAATCAGAAACAACATTGCCATCAAAACTTACATTTGGTAAACTACCAGTTGAAAAAATAATATCTGTTTTTGAAAAATCAGAATGAACATCTGAAGTTAATGCAAATTGATAATTATAATTATGAGCTGAAACATTATCAGATTCATTGTAAATACTAACTAATGAATTATTACTATTACTTGAAGAAATAACATAACTTTTCTCAGAGAAATTCATTAAGAAAGTCGACTTTCTAAATAAACTAGATGTATAAAATTTACTTGCAAATCCACAATCAGGATCGTGATAATTAGCACAACTTACTCGATTACCAAATTGATTTTCGAAATCTTCAGGACAAATTCCATCAGATATAGTTTTACATGGAAAATAAGAAGTAGTTGAAGCAGTATTATTAAAAGAAACTCCTATACTACTAAATGCAACACACAATTTGTAAGCAGAACTTACATTAGTTGGATGACCTAAAAGAGATGCTCCTTCATCAGCAGTCATTGAAGCAATAGCAACATGATTTGCATTACAAGCACCAGCACTAACATAACTATCATTTCCATTTAAACAAATCTCATTAGTAAACCCATTTGGAGGATTTGCATTAGATGAAACTTCTTTTGTTGTCGGGTTTTGCCATAAAACAGGAAGTGCATTAGTTGCAGAACAACTAGTATCTAATACAGTAGTACCACCAATAGTTGCATTAATACAAAGTGGGAAATAATATTGATATTTATTAGGAACAGAAGTTCCAGGATTCATAACATAAGACTTAGATAAATCAGAATTATTATATCTAAGCAATTCAGTATAACCAGTAGAACAATTAATTTGACAAACAGAATCTAAATAATCAACTTTAGTATCACAGTCATCATCTTTACCATTAATACATTTAGTAAAATTAGCCTCAGCAATACTAGGATTAACTTGAGGATCAGAATCATCACAATCATTATTGCCAGCCATTACTTTTAATCCACAACTAGCATTTGGAACATTAGTTGGAGCATAATAATTAATAGTTGGTCTATCACAAGAAATAGCTGATGAAGGATAATAATTATCATTATCAACATCTAAATACCAAATAAGACTAGCATTAAACACACATGCGTTAGAATCATTACAATCATTCCCACCAAGCAAAGTTTCATTATACAAACATCCAGATAAAGTAGACACAGTACAATTAGAAACATTAACATAATAATCAGTTGCAGGTCGAGAACAAGAAGTTACATTAGAAGCATAATAATGATCAGTATCATTATCCTTATACCAAGACTTATTTGCCCAAACTTGAGTATCATTATCATTACAATCAGTAGAATTTAATACATAACCACTAATACACGCATTACAACCAGTGTTATTAGTTATAGAAATATTTCCAAATCCATCAGTGTCAACATCTCGATAACAAGTAGGATAAGAACAGCACTTATAATCCCAAGCAGAATATCTAACATAAGCAGAAGTTGATGCTCCACAAGAAGTATAACACTCATTATTATCTGACCACAAATTTCCACAAACACCAGTATAGTATTGTCTCGATGCTTCAGAACCACTACAAGTATAACTTTCTGAATAACCTGGATCTGCACAAGTCCAACTAAAACTTTCCGACCCAAGGGACGTCCAATGTTGACCCCAAGTACCCATATTTACACAACTACTATGACTGCCAAAAGTCACACATCTAGAATCCCCTATACCAGATAAACCGCCACTACAATCTGTATTATAATAGCCTTCAACTCTCCAATTATACCCAGTTGCAGAACAACTAGCAGCACTAACAAATACACTCATCAAAGAAATTCCAATAAGCATAACAATAAATAATATCCCAAATCTAATGTGTCCCTTCTTCATCTTTCCCCACACACCTTTCCATTCGAGAAATTGATTCCTGGACATCCAATTCCAGTTTTATTGTCAACATAAATTACATTACCATCTAAATCTTCAAAGCTAATACAAACTTCTCCAGATATTGCAAAAAGATCTTGTAAATCAGAACAACTATAATTACTTAATGTTGTTAATCCATCAGTTTTTACTGCGCCATTTTCAATTAACAAATTATTTTCAAGAGTAGAAACTACATTATTTGTACTCGATCTTAAATCAGAACTTCTATCAGTTGGAACATAAAACATGAAAACACTTACTAGTACAAAAATTACAAGAAATACACTTAGAGCTATAATTACTTCTAATGACCAATTTTGAGCTTTTTTACTCATACTACCACAAACCACTTCTCGCAATTATACTTTATAAATGTTCGTAAAAAAACATCGACAAACTTATATATCTGTTATTTCTCCGCAGTGGTTTACGGGTAGTAAAATGACTGAATTTATAGAAGAAATTGCGCCAAGACTAAAAGATATTCTTAAGCAATTAGCACAAGAAGTTCCAAGTGAAAATAAATTAATAACTAATATTCTAGATCAAAAATATCACCTAAACCAAAAACAATATCTTCAAAATATATTAAATGCATATCATTTCTTCTGCTGCTTCGATTTAGAAAACACTGACTTTTCAATCCAACTAGATATTAAAAAAACACCTAATTTCCCTAAATCAAAAGCACAATTTGTAGATTTACTTGCAGAAATAACTGAAAGCTCATGCGCAATACTTGGAACAATTGAAGGAGATACAATTCGCACTCATACTGAAATTGTCGGATTAGATGAAAAACTAAATGGAAAAGTTTTTACTTACAACAATGTTATTGAAATTTTAGAACCCTTCTTTTTATTACATAAAGCATTTGGAGATCCATATGAAGCGAATGGCTCATACCAAGAATTTTTAGAAACTAGCGCATTATTAGCAAACACAAACCAATCAAGAATAAAAAGAAAACTAAAAGAAGAAATATGTTTTCAAGCAATGCATTATTTAAGACCTGATGAAACAGCTAATCTCGAGGGATTACTTAAAACTATATCTGAAACTGCTGGAGAAATGGAATTTATAAACTTAGAAAAAGCAAACGAACACTATAAATTTTTAATTGAATTATCTGAAAATTTTCCAGCTAAACATCGCACATATTTATTTTACAAACACGTTGCAGAAGCATATCAAGACTTAGCAAAAAATAGTATAACTGAATATCAAGAAGAGTTAACTAAAGAAACAGCAGAACTATATTTCAAAGCGATTGAAAACTTTGAAAAAGCTGCACAGTTATGGCTTAAAGATTGGAATAGAAATATACGCAGCAATCAAACACAAAATGCAGAACATATTGAAAATGTAAAATCACAATTAAATGACGACTTAGACGAATACGGAATTTGTATGCTTAACATTGCAGATACATATAAACATTTAATTAATGGATTAAATAATCTTAATACTTTAGACTATTTTATTAAAGGAAAAAAAGCAGGAGAATTAGCATTAAGATATGCAAAAAATGAAAACTCCCTTATTATTTGGGGAGACTTACATTACGCAATTCTAAACAAACTTGAAAATCCAATTATGAGAGAAGAAGCAAGAAAACAAGCTCTTTCCGCATACAAAAAAGCAAATAAAGACATTCAATCAAGCGATATTTCTGAACTTATTTCTGATCTAGAAAGCGATCAAGGATCAGAAACTAGTTTCTTGTAATACAATTATAAAATATAATTAAATATTTAAAACCGGCTAAGAGGAAAATACGAAGATTAGCCTGCATCCGTCCTCGTGGTTCGCAGCTCGTACTCGATAGTTCTATTCCCCCGTAGGGGGCTTCCCCCATAACGAACATACTGTCGTCATAAATTGTACTGCGGTTAAGATGCAGGCCGAGGATTTCTATTAGCCTATAAAACCAAAAATAAACTCTATATTATTCATTCTATACTAAGTTTAAACTCCCGTAGCTGGAATAATATTCTTAATAACGAAGTAGAATACCAACATTAATACTGCACTAATTACAACATATAACTCAGTTGATTTAATTAGATTATTACCAAGCATTTCATCTCGATGAACATTATCAGAACCATTTTTAATTATGTTAATAATTATTGTAATAATCAAAGTAATCTCAACAACATAAATACCAATAATTAACTGTAAATAAAATGTAGGAATACTATTTTTAAACATTGCAAGCATACTGCCCATAGGTAAACTTTGGCCTTGTTCTCCGACGTTATTCATAAGTCCACCAACTTTACTTCCAAGTAAACCAAGAATACTTCCAATCATTGAAGTAAGACTTACTACAACTGCAGCAATTACTGGCATCAAAAAACTGACTTGACTTTTCATTGAAGAAATAACTTCAGCCATAAGATCAGTTAATCTTTCTTCTACCTTATGCATTTCTTTTATATATCGTGATAAATTTAATATTGCATTAGCGGCAATCGCAGGTCCTTTTTTTGCAGACTGAATTAAAACGCTCATTGAACTTTCGATAATACTCGACGGATAATATAAAATTGCACCAACTGTTGGACTATAAATTGCATCTTTTAAACTTAAACCTAATTTCTGAATATTAATAGTAATAATTCGGAAAAAATTACCTGAGTCTGTATCTGGAAGACTCTCTGAAACTTTTATAGCTGCTACTTCAGCAGGAAGATTATCTCCAAGACGACTACCTAACTGAAATAAAGCAGAAGAAAATTCACGTTCAAGTGATTTAGATTTATCAAAAATTTTAACAACCTCACGCGATCGATATTTAAAATAAATTCCTAAACCTACACCAACACCTAAAGTAATAAATAAACTCATTAATGAGGAAGGAAGACCGAAGGGTCCACTTGTAATACCAGCATCATTTGTTCTATACTCTAAAAAACAAAGAGATTTTCCACAACCCCCATCAATAACTTCGCCAAAACCAAAATCAGTAACACCCATTGAATACATAACGATTGGAATTAATCCAATTAATACTAATAAACATAAAATTGTCATACCTAAAATAAAAGGCGTAAGATTGGTTTGAATTTTTCCAAATTTTACTTTTGCATTCATTGCTTCTTGAACTTCTTTTCCAGTAATAGAAGTCTCACCATAACCACTAGGTCTTTTAGAAAGAATTTTTAGTCCGAATAGAAAAACACCAATTGGTAAAACAACATCATAAATAATTGCAATATGATACCATTTTACACCATCTAAAAAAGCAACCATTAATGGAAGCATTACCATACCTAAAATTGGCAAAATAATACCCATCATATTAAGAGTAGTAATTGGAGATTGTAAATTGTGTGCATAATGCAACATTTTTTCATAAGTTTCATCTAAGATTAAATTCAACGCCTTATCAAGAGCTTCGATTCTTCGTTCTTCATTTCCTTCCATTAATGAAGATGAAATCAAATGCATAGCGTCAACAAATTCAGGATTTGAAACTTTCCAAATTAAAAGAAAATTTTCTATTGATTCATTAATATTATCATATTTTCCGGACTCAACGTCCCAAAGAACTTTTCTAAAATCATCAGACAAAGGCGGAGCCAAATGTTCAGCCGCAAAACCAATTGCTCGCTCAAGATTAGACGTATGTCTCATATACGTAACTAAATAAAAAATAGAAAGGACCATCTGATTACTGGCTTTTAATCTATAATTATCAGCAACGTTAAATGGAATTTGCATCAAAGGATAAATTGCAGAAAGACCTGATAAAACAACAATAACTGTAACAACAAAATCTCCGCTCAAAAGTATATATGCTAAAAATCCAAATATAGTTACAAAAATAAGCGGTGCAACAAAAGCAAAAGAATAAACCCCTTTAGGAGTAACTTGCAATTTAGAAAAACTTGCAGCAGCCTCAATTTTTTTTGCTGTTTCAACATCAGGAGTAAGTCCAGCGAATTCAGAAAATTTACAAGCCTTCTCATACAAATTCATCTCAGGATGTCTATACTCAGACATAAAATCAGAATAATCTCTAGATTTATTATCGTCTTCAGAAAGTTTTCCTTGGAGTTCATCCATTACTCTTTTTCTGTACTTAACTTTAAAATCTTTATC
>CAZKZU010000024.1:2446-6405 GCA_964557345.1 uncultured Methanosarcinales archaeon | reverse complement strand
TTACTTAAAACTATTAAGTAATTTATCTTGTCTTCTTTTTTTAATTTCACGTTTCAACCAATCATCCCATTGATCATAAATCATCGTCGGATCAAGACGGCCTTTTACATCTTTAACTTTCTCGCTTTCATTATGAAAAACATCATTTGATAAAACAATAAATGGTGCTTCTAGCATTTCATGATCTTTTTCTTGGGCTGCAACTTCCATTATTCTCGCTTTAATTTTGGAACGTAACATTATATTTTCCCAAATAGCATCCCAACTTCCAGCAAATTCTTTTACATTTCCAGCAATTGTTTTTAGAACTTCTGAATCCCCATTAATTAATGCATCAGTTGGTTCAAGTTCATCAGTTTTAGGATTATACTTCATTAAATCAACAAAACCATGTTCTTTCATTGGATCATCATTCCAATCTTTTCTAACCTCAGTAATTTGAGTTACACGTCGGAATTTTTGAAGTCCATCAGCAGAATGAATTGGATTCGCAATAATAATTATATCAGTTGCTTTAAACGAAGTTTTTGGAACACCAATATCATTTACAACTCTATCAAAAATACCATAAGGACTATCACCGTGAATTGTACCAGCTACAACATTAGCAGCAGCACCAACTCTCATTGCTTCATAAAGCGCTTTAGCTTCATCACTTCTAACTTCACCTACAATTAAAGCAGAATCTCCAAGTCTAAGAGTTGATCTAATTCCATCAGATGCATCAAACTCAGTTGTCTTTTTACCAAGAGCAGATGCAACTTTCATTTGCTGAATGTTATAACCCATTTTTCTAAGAGCTTCGCCAGGCAATTCTAAAGTATCTTCAATTGTAATAATTCTATATCGGCGCATAATTTCAACAAGAACAGCACCCAAAAAACTGCTTTTACCGCTGCTTCTAGTTCCACAAATTAAAAATGCTCGATTTCCATCAACTAAAAAACTAATAAGACCAGCAGCCATCGGATTTAACATTTTCTTTTCCATAAATAAAGGCAAAGTCCAAGGACGATCTCTATGTCTTCTAAATGAAAATGCTAAGCCAGTAGGATCAAGTGGAAAAGTAATTGCTGAAACTCTCACACTTGCATTCGGGAATTCTAATTCAGTATCTAAAATTGGATCAGCTTCATCTAAACTTCTTCCTGAAATTAATCTAAGTTTAGTAGCCCAACTTTCAGTTTCAGTTGGAGTTGGTAAAATATTAGTATAACATTCATTATATTTTCCATGAACAATGAAAATAGGAGTAGAACCTTGTGGACTATTAACAGAAACATCCTGCATCTCCTCATCAGATAACAAAATTTCAATAAGTCCAAAACCAACAGTATATCTAACTAAAATTCTAGTTAAACTTTCAATTTCCTTTTTCTTTAGACCCAAATTACGTTGTCTTGAAAGCTCACTAATTAAATCAAAACCAATATTATAAAAAACTTCTCTCATTCTTTTTGGTTCAACAAAATCTTCCTTTTCAGGCTTATGTTCAGCTAAAATATTTCTTGCTGTATCTAAAATATCATAAGTATTCTCGTCTAGCTTAAATTCCAATGGCATAATATGATACAAATATTGAGTTTGATTATTAAGCTTAAAAATAGTAACTTCAGTATCCTCAATCATAAATGATTCAACAATTTCTGCATCTTTTGGATACGCAGCCATAAGCTTTGTAAACATAAAGTCTGGCCTTATTGCAGGAGAAAAAATATTAGAATACAATTCTCTAGAACCAAGCTGATAATTTTCTGAATATTTATGTGCAAGTTTAATTAACTGTAATTGCTCGAAATTCATAATTAAATAATTTAAAATTTCAATTAACTTTTGTTGAACATCAATTAAAGACTGATCATAAAGTCTTTGTAAAGTAATATGAGAATGCCTTAAAATTCTTTTAAGCTTAACATAACTTAAATAAGCATCTGCTCTAAAAGTATTCGCTAAAATATTTTGTATTTCTAAATATTTAGCAGTCAATTCTTTATCAAGAACTGGATTTCCTGATGATGAAATTGCAGCAGAAAAACCTTCCTTTTCAGCCGATAATTTTTCATAAAGTCTTGCAACTTCAGACAAAAGATTAACTTGCGCTAAATCATACTCATAATCTCTTTTTTGATAAAACACTAATTTAGTAGCAGTTTTTACTTCAGAAAGCGCTTTAACCGCTTCAAACATAGTTTTCCCATCATCTTCAATTGATGGAACTAAATGATAACTATCATAATCAAATCTAAGAATTACATCTTCCCCTTCTCTAATTACTGCGTACCCCATCCTCTTTTTACCACTCTTTTTTTTCTAAATAAAATGACTAATAGCTAATAGACAATTGTCTAATCACCTAAAGCTAACTATAGTCAATCTCCCTTTTCTTCTACCCTTATATATACACACTGACTTTAGGATTTATAAATGTTGTTTGAAGATTAATAAGCTAAAACAAGAGTATCTTATGAGAAAATAACTTAAACTCAGAGACATCATTTAGAATTTTAATTAAAAATTATAATTGTATGACTAAAGTATAATTAGAAATAATAAGAAGATTTTACTATAACAACTGATAAAATAAGAATTACCCCAGCTACTACTGCAAAAATAATTTTACGCATGTTTTCTTCTGACATAACATTAACCTTATCAAATATTATTTATAAATATTACGGTTTAATTAAATGCATCCTTAAAAAAAATAAGTATACTGCCTACCCATGAGCCAATATGACGTTAAGATTGATGGAGCAGCGAGAAGCGGTAGCGCACGAGCGTTGCGACTATTGACAGGCGAATGCCGACCAAAATCATATTGGCGAATTGGCAGTATACTTAAGAGCAAAAAAATTATCTGCTGCACCGTATTAATTTATTACAAATACTTCAATTGCACCAGCTATTATTACTAAAGCTATTCCTAGTCCTAAGAATAAAAGTGCATCCGTAACTACATGCATAAACTTTTTAGAAAATAATTTTTCTCGTAAAACTGCTTTAGATACAATCCCACCAACAATTGCTGCAAGAACATAAGATAATGCTTCAGTGAAAGTATGTGGTAAAACAGGCAATAAATATGATACAACAGTTAAAGTATTACTAGAAGAAGTTAAATTACTAATCATATAACCAAAAGTTACTCCCCAAGTACTTGCATTTATTGTTAAAAATAAAATTGAACCTGCTCCATAAAAAAAGGATAAAACAAATGCAGCAATAAAAACACGCAAATTATTAAGAACTATAGATTGAAAAAAACCTGTCCCAGTTGCTTGACCAACAACTCCGCTCAAATGCAATTGTGATGAAAAGTGCGTTGCTGAATTAAAAGGACCAATGATAAAAGTAATAACAAAATATGCAAAAAATATTCCTAGAAATAAATAAAAATAGACTTTAATTATATCAAGATGATCTCTAATTAAATGAAAAAAGTTAAACTTTTTTTCTCTAATCTCAACATTCTCTTCCATTGAAAGTAATTTATTAATTGAAGGAATAAGTAAAATAGAAACAAAAGCAATACTAATCAAACCAAGATAACTAGGTAAAATTAAATATGCAGACAATATTCCTATAAGTGTATAAGCAAATCCAAGAATAAAAGAATTCTCTTTCCTTTCAATCCACTTTAATTTGAATAATTGTTCTAAAACCATTTTTTATAATACAATTAATATAACTGCCTTACATAATTCATATGACTAAGAGTTTTTAAAGGTATTTACTTCATAATCTCCCAATAACCGCCTTTCTTAGCAATACCCCTAAACTCAATTTTTTTATCTTCTCGCAATTGTTTTAGCCATCGCTCGATAGTTTTCAAAGGTATGTTTAAATCTTTAACAAATTGTGTTGAACGCATTCCAGGATTATACTTAATATATGCTAACAAAGAATTTAAGCCAATTCTTACACCCTCATTTACACCCTCATTTACACCCTCATTTACA
>CAZKZU010000024.1:0-2346 GCA_964557345.1 uncultured Methanosarcinales archaeon | reverse complement strand
TTACACCCTCATTTACACCCTCATTTACACCCTCATTTACATAAACATCCTTCCCTCCAGTCTTATCATTTATAGTAACAAAAAAAGACATTCCATGATCAAAAACTGGTTCAGATAATCCTGCTAACTCCATCGCTTCTCTAATTCTATTAATGCCCGACCCCATTCGTTCAACATATTCAGTTCTTGCCAACAATTCAGCAATCAGTAAATTTCTAGGACGAGATATAGTTCCAAAATCCTTTTCTGGTAGCCATTTTACCAATCCTCCTGGATTTGAAACAATAACTTTGTTTTTATAAACCTCAACCATAATATCACCAGATCTTTGAAAATAATCACAATGCATAACAGCATTAACAATCGCTTCCCTGTATGCATCTTTTGGAAACTGAGGGATTTCCTTACGTCTTAATTCTTTTATTACAAATTCAGTATCATTATGCCTTGTAACATAATCTTCAGCTTCCATAATATTTGAGATAATTCCATTATCTAAAACTTTCTTATCCAATATGTCTGCTTTATTATTATTTCTAAACAAACCACATACAACTTTAGAATTTATAAAAAAATTACCTGGATGCTTAGCAAAGAACAATACTCCTGCATTATTAAATTTTAGAATACCATCCACAAATTTTGCTACGTTAAGATTTATTAGAATATCTTTAACAGGCATATTTCTAGCTAATCCTGCCAATAATAAATATTGATCTAATTTTTTCTCATCAAAATCAGTCTCAAAATTAAATTTCGCATTAATTTGTTCATCAAATTTAATTTTTCCTTCAGATATTGCAAATTCAAAAATTTCATCTCTTGTTAACTTTTGCGATTGAGCACCTACTCTAATAAAAAAACCATACGAACAAACATAAGGTTTATCTTTTCCTTCAAAAACATTAATAATTAAAACATCCTTATACTTTTCTAAATGAACTTTCAAAGAAGGATCACAATTATGTGCTACATCTTGAACTTGCGCTTTTAATTGATTTGTAGTCTTAATGCCCTTTATAATTCCGGCATCAGTAATACCTAAAAAAATACGTCCTCCTTGAGTATTGGAAAAAGCTATTATTTCCCTAGCCAAAGATTTAGCATCAAAACTCTCTTTAAATTCAATAAAAGTTCCTTCTCCTTCCTCGATAATAAAATTAAATTCTTGTTCATTCATTTTATATCGTGATTAAGAAAGTAAATATTATTTATATAGCTCACGTCGGTGGTTGACCAGTGAGTAATGTATTGCGTTAAGCAATAAATTTATAAACAAACGTTGCATTTATGCAACATATGTTGCAAATAAGAAACGATTTAAATATAATTGAAATATTACAAAAAGAGTCAGACCATATAAGAAATATAGCTAAAAAACTAAATTTAGTACCTTCAACTGTTATGCGAACACTTAATTTATTACAAAAAGAAAATGTTGTCGATTTCAAAAAAGAAGGTAAAAATAATAAATACTTTCTAAAAGATACACTTGAAGCAGAAATATATTTACAACTTTCTGAAAACTATAAATTATTAAAAATATCTGAGCAACCGAATTTACGAAGAATAATTAAAGAATTAAAGACATCATCAAGTGAAGAACTTATAATTTTATTCGGAAGTTATGCAAAAAACACAGCCACAAATACAAGCGACATCGATATATATATAGAAACAAATGACTCTTCTTTAAAACAAAAACTTTCAAAAATATCAGACAAATTAAACATTAAAATAGGTAACTTTGACAAAGACTCTGCTCTAGGAAAAGAAATTATAAAAAACCACATTATTATTCAGAATATTTCCCGCTTCTACAAACTGTTAATAGACTAATAATTTAGATTAATAATTAAAAAAATAAATTAGAAAAAAACAAAACCTCTACTCTTTAAATTTCTTAACCAACTTTATTCCAAGAGCTTCTTCTATTTTTTTAGCAAAAACTAAACTTAATTGCATTTGCTGTGATTCAACATGATGAATTAATGATTCTTTTACTTGAAGCATTTTAGCTAAATCTACTTGCCTCATACCTCTTCTTTCACGTTCAACTTTTACTAACTTAGCAGCATTAGATACAACCATTTCTATTGTATCTCCAACATGATTTATACCACCATTATCTTTACCCATATGAACAAACAAAGAACTAGAAACAGAACTAACAGGTTTTTTTGCTACAGGAGTATCTGGCACAACAATCCCATACTTAGAACAATCCATACAAACACCTAGTACTACACCTTCAATCCTAGTCTTAATAGCCTTAGGTATATCCTTCCCACATTGTTCACATTGAGTCATAAGTAATTACATAGTTTCCATAGCTTTAAAGGTTTC
>CAZKZU010000023.1:0-25595 GCA_964557345.1 uncultured Methanosarcinales archaeon | reverse complement strand
ATTACAAGCATATCACAATAACCGCTCATTACCCGTATGGTGTCTTCTAAAGTCTCACCTTTTACGGCTGACGAAAATTCTTTTGCATTTTCAGTCATCATGACTTTTCCGCCTAACCGCAATACTGCTGACTCAAAAGAAAATCTGGTTCTTGTAGATGCTTCATAAAATAACATACCTACGATTTTATCTTTTAGATTTAAGTAATTATTAGATGATTTTTTCTTGAAATGAGAAGTTAATTTAAATAAATTACTTATGTATTCATCTGAGAATTGTTGGCTTTCTAGGATGTGTTCGTATGGACTTATTGACATTCTAAAAACAATAAATGGAAGTTTAGAGTTTATAATGATTAGCATATTGAAGAATATAGTTTTGTAAATTATGTAATCTAAAGTCTATTAAGACTTACTAAGAGTACATCGGGTAAATCATGACAAACTTTTTATTTATAAGATCAGGGGTTGTTATTTCGACAACAAAAGGATTCAAATTGTTTGCGTAATATTTAAACGCAATTCTTTCGGATTCTCCAATTGGAGAGGGGGAATTAAAGCACATCATTCCAACATCATCTTCTGATAAAAATCCAACTACATGATCTGAACCATTTCTAGAATAATCAACTGTAAAATATTCAGAGGTGACATTAGCACACGAAGCGAGTGGATCATACTTGTAATTAATTACTTGATCGTCAGATTCAAATGTAAAAAGAAAATTAGATAAATAAATTGGATTAGAACCCGCGTTTATTTTTATCATCATCTGGAAGTTATCTAGAGCGTGGGATGTTGATCCATCAGTGCCTATTATCTGAATCACTTGCAAATTAGTTCCAACTTTATTTTGAACAGTTCTTTCAGTAGAAATAGTTTTTGAGCCTAAATTATTTATGATCAGAAGTAAAGTCGCTAAAGCAGCTGCAACAATTATTAGCGATACAACGTACATAATTAAAGTTTCTACCGCCAACTGTGATTTTTTATTAGGTTTCATAAATCAATTTATTAAATGATAAACAACAACTAATATCATTATCATCCAAATTTATAAATATACTCATAAAAAAAGATAAAATCAGATAAGTATATTTAAAATAAATGTTTTAATTTAATAAAGATACAACGTTTAATTAGATCTTTAATCTATACTCTTTTACTACAGACATTAAATCTCTAACTTTTTCTCTTTCAACTGGAAGCTGAGTATTTCCATTAGGCTTGAAATAACTTCCAATAATTGCACAATCGACAAAATTTAATTGATCACATATATTAGAGAGAGTAACGCCTGCACCAACAACTAAAGGAAAATTTGGAAGCAATGATTTAAAGTCTTTCAATTTTTCAAGAGGGGTTTCTTTTCCTGTCCCACTACCCGTAGTAACGATTGCATCGCATCTTTGAGTTCCTCGAAGAATATCGTCTTCTAAAGTTTTTCCGGAAGATGGTTGATACTTAAATCTAACTCCTCCTAATAAAGAAATCTGAGGGAACTCTAATCTTTTGTTTAAATATACATCATTAATTCCTTCAACGGTATCTACTTGAACAAAATTAAAATCATATTGAGAGGCTAAATCAAAAGCATCCTCAGGACTTCTTAAAAAGTTAATTCCTAATTTAAGATACCAAGGATTTCTAGCAAGTATAGGTAATACTTGAATTAGCTCAGTCCCATTAGAATGATAATCCTCAATTATTGCACCATCAAGGTCTTCTTGCTGATAAAGTTCTAATTCTTCAACTGCACGATATATCTTTTCATTTAAACTATTTCCTGCAAGATGAATCATACCTATTATCGGTTTTTGTACTGGAAATAAATCAAGGAATTTGTTGTTCATACGAAAAGGAAGATTTAATGATTTATAACTATTTGGAGTAAGGAAAATATATTTATAGAAAGGAAATTTAATATTATTTTGAAGGGTCAAATAAGAAATCAAAAAGACTTACTACTAACATTGCAATAGAATACAAAGTTACAAGAATCATTGTTGAGCTTATTCCTAATTTTGAACTTCCAACTAAAACTATTAATGTAATAACTACGCCTAAACTAGACACATACAATTCATACCCATTCTTATTTTTAATTAAAACATATATTAGAGTCATTAAACTAATTATACAAAAAATGCCCAAACAAATTAGCAATATTGGCACTAATAAGCTATCTCCTCCGTATTTATAGAAATTTACTATGTCAGGTAAAATTAAGAAAAAGAGAAAAACCATCAATGAGGACATAATTGCAAACATAATACTTTTACGAGTTGTGGCATGAGTTGTTTTAGTTACCAAAGGATCTATTGACTTAAGAGTTTCTCCACAAATAGAACAGAAATTAGCAGTATTAGAAATCGAAGTTCCACACCTTGAGCATTTTACCATTCAAATAATGTTAGAATTACTTCTTTATAAAGTTTAGTTGAAAAATAAGAAGACAGGGCGTCTTAAAGAAAGATTTAAAAATTCAGCATACCAAATTAAATCTATGTTAATTAAAAATCCCAATATTTCAATAAAATTTTTTTTGTTGTTAATAATCTTTCTAATATTTTTAAGTGGTTGTTCTAATAAATATCCATCGACGGAATTAGAAAGCCAGTATAATGAAATTATTTCAAAAGCACAAAAAGTTAATGAATCATATGAATTATCAAAATCGGTAAATTTTACTGACGTTATTTTTTCATTCAATAAGGAGGAGTCAGAAAGAAAAGATATCTTTAGAGCAGTGTGTCCTTCTAAAAAAGCCGCTGAAAATAAACTTAAATTTATCGAAAAGGACGACGTTATTCAAAGAATTAGTAATACTGAATTCTACTATTCTCTTAATCCAATTAAACATACGTGGACTACAACATATAAGGGCACAGATTACATAACGGATGGAATTAGTAATACACGATGTGAATACATTTATGATAAAAATATAGAAAAGAAAATTTGCCCGGAAGGAGATCCAACAATTAATATTAACCAGAGTACGTACAAGAAAATTCGTGATAATGAGTATACTTATCGAAATATACGTGCTAGTACGGATTTGTCAATGACTTTGTTATCAATGATGGAAATGAAGGATAACAAAACATATTCAGTCACATATTTCATAGGGAAAGTAAAAATAGATACGGAGTGCGATATTTTCTCAGCAGGAGAAGTTAAAGCTACTTACAGCTTTTCTAAAGATAATTAATAAATATGCCCTCGGGGCAGTGTGACGATGACTCTCGGAGAGCACTGTTTATCGGAAGATGTTAATTAGAAAATTCTTAACATTCAATACTTAAATCTGTTTTCATACTCTTTATGAGTCATCCACTCTAGAATAATTGATAAAACCACAACTTCGCCTTTTTTAACAGTATAAATTAAACGCCATGCGTTTGGAAGATTGTACTTCCATAAATTATCTATTTTCCCATATTTTAACTCGTATTCCTTTGGAACTAATTTTTTTGGAATCTGTATGCCAGAAAAAGCATCCTTTTCTAAATCTTCAAAAGCTCTTACAAGCCAGCCATATAATTGTGTATCCTCAGTTTTTCCTGATTTCAATTTCTCTAATGATAATGCAATCTTTTCATTTCAGAAAGCAATTTTGGAGTTCATTTTTTCCACATAAGATTCTTGTTAGATAAATATTTCTTTACCGCATCAGCATCCCAAATCCACGCAATAGTTCCTTCTTTATCTTGAGCTATTTTTCCTGAATCAAGAAGATAATCGATAATTACACAAAAAGTTTGATACATCATTTTTTTAGGTAGAGATTCCCAGAGTTTCTTTTTATGGAATTCTCCAGAGTTATCTCTAATAAATTCTTCAACCATTAGAACCGTATCTAATTGAGGATAATGAATTATGGTTCTTTCAACTGCTTGTGTCATATAGTTGTATAAGTGTATATAACTTATAAATGTTACGATTTTTGCATAATTAAGATGTTTAGTATAAAGATTCAATTATTAATTAAGGGTATTGAGATCAAATCATCTGAGCACTACTTTTCATTTTGATGTCGAGAAAAAGGATGCCCTCGGGGAGATTTGAACTCCCGGCCTTCGCCTTACTCGCAAAATAAAGAGTTTAATCTCATTTCTGCTAATACGAGAGCGACGCTATACCGCTAAGCCACGAGGGCAGTATAAATATGCTATTATTAGGCGTTTTATAAAGTTTAAGTTGATAATAAGTTTAATAATCTTTATTAATCATTAGGCTTTTTTAGTTGTTATGAGAATTGCAGTAGTTAATCGGGATAAGTGTAATCCACAGGGATGCGGAGATTATCTTTGTGTCAGAGTTTGCCCTATTAATAAAACAGGCGAGGAATGCATTATTAAGGAAAAGAAAGCAAAAATCTTTGAAGAAAAGTGTATTGGATGCGGAATTTGCACTCAAAAATGTCCTTTTCAAGCAATTGACATCATAAATTTGCCAGAAGAATTAACAAGGCCGCCAATTCATAGATATGGCCAAAATGGTTTTCATTTATACGGACTTCCAATTCCTATTTTTGGAAAAGTTGTTGGAATCATAGGAAGAAACGGTATTGGAAAATCTACTGCTATTAACATCCTTTCTGGAATTTTAAAACCTAACTTAGGAAGAAATGATGTTGCTAATGTTGCTGAAGTTATAAGTTATTTTAAAGGAACTGAAGGACAAAATTACTTTGAGAGACTAAGAGATGGACAAGTTAAAGTTAGTTATAAATTACAGCAAGTAGATCAAATTCCTAAGGTGTTTAAAGGCACTATTTTTGAATTCTTAAATAAAGTGTCTAGTAGTACTGACAAAATTAAACAAATTGCAAAAGAGTTAGATATTGAAAATATTTTAGACAGTAAGATGGACGTAATATCTGGTGGAGAATTACAAAGAGCTGCAATTGCTGCGACTGTACTAAAAGATGCTAATGTATATTTCTTCGATGAGCCGACTTCTTTTTTAGATATTAAACAAAGAATGAAAGTTGCTAAATTTATTAAAAATCTAGCTGAGAAAAAAACTGAAGACGGAAAAGATATTGCTGTTGTTGTTATTGAACACGATCTTATCATACTAGATTATATGACTGATTTAATTCATGCAGTATACGGAAAAGAAGATGTTTATGGAATTGTAAGTCTTGCTAAATCATCTAAAGGCGGAATTAACGAATTTCTACACGGATTTTTAAGACAAGAAAATATTAGATTTAGAAATTATGAAATTAGATTTGATAAAAGAATAGAGAGTAAGCATGTTAATAAACAAACACTTACTGAGTGGACTGCTTTAAAGAAAAAGTTAGGGAGTTTTGAATTATTTGCAGAAGGAGGAATAATTCATAAACAAGATTCTATTGGAGTTCTTGGAGAAAATGGAATTGGTAAAACTACTTTTATTAAAATTCTCGCTAAAGTTATAGAAACAGATAGCGGAGAGATTTCTACAGGAGTTAAAGTAAGTTATAAGCCACAATATATTGAAACTAATTCAGATGAGCTAGTTATGTCATATTTGAAAGAAGCCATACTTAAGTATAAGGCAATGTTGTTAAAACCTCTTGATATTGAACCATTAATGATGAAACAACTTAATCAATTGTCAGGTGGACAATTACAAAGAGTTTCTATTGCAAAAGCACTTAGCCAAGATGCGGAATTATTTTTATTGGATGAGCCATCTGCGTATTTAGATGTTGAACAAAGATTAGTTATTTCAAAAGTTGTACATGATTGGATTGAAGTTACAGGAAAAACAGTTGTTGTTGTAGACCACGACCTTTTGTTTTTAGATTACATTTCAGAGAAAATAATTGTATTTGACGGAGTACCTTCTAAAAATGGAATTGTAAAAGGACCATTTGGATTACAGGAAGGAATGAATAGTTTCTTAGAAAGCGTTGGCATAACTTACCGAAGAGATGAAGAGAACAATAGGCCGAGAGCGAATAAAGAAGGCAGTCAAATGGATCAAATGCAAAAGAAAGAAAATAAATATTATTATATTTGAGAATTAATTTAATGTGAAAAATAAATTATAACAAAATTCTAAAAAATAAAGACTTTGAAAAATTAATAAAAAAATATAAAATAAACAAAAAATTAATTATTAAATTATCTAATACACTTTAATCTTAGTGATTAGCGGTGTTAAACTAACGTTTTTAACTGATTTTAAGTCTGCTAATGCGTTAATTCTAATCAAGCTTTCTGATTTAGTATATAAGTTGCTGTCTATGTATAAGCTTCTTTGAACAGAGGGTTGATAATAATACCCATCGTTATTTCCTTTTGAGTGATCGATTAATCCTCGTAAAGTTATACTCTTTTCAGTTATGTTGAATACTAAAGCGCCATTGTAATTGTTTGCGTTATTATTATAATCATAATTATACGCTGGAATTACAAGTAAGTTCTTTTCTTTTGAAAATAAAAATGCTTTGTGTTCATAAAATACTTCTGACATCATATATTTGTCGTCATTTACATATTTAGCAACTTCTTTTGGATTACTTACATCTGTAACGTCGAATAAAGATATCTTTAGACCTTTAATTCTGCCAGTATCGGATGCATCTTGACCAATCCCAATAATCATATTGTCTGAATACGGATGTAGATATCTTGAAAATCCAGGTACTTTTAATTCGCCAAGCGATTTTATGTCTTTGGAATTACTTAAATCAATTACAAAAAATGGATCAACTTGTCTAAAAGTTACTACATATAATCTGTCACCAACAAATCTTGTCGAATATATTTGTTCTGTTTTACCAAGATTTTTTAATGAATCAATTACTTCCATATCTTTGTTTAATGTATAGACATTGCTGTAAGATGTAGTTGATTCTTGACTGAAACTTGACCAATAACTGCTAACTGTTGTTGCAACTCTTAATACATTATTGTATTCATCCATTGAAAATTGATTTAATACGTGACCTGGAATCTTTACGTTATTTTTCAACTCTATATCTTTTCCAGATACTGCAATTTTATTTATTACAGTATATTCTCGTGCTTCAAAACTATCTAATTTTGTTTTTAATGCTAAGTCAACGCTATCTTGGAAATCAGTTTGATCTTTTTCATTTAATAAGCCGATAGCTTTTTCATAAACTTGGTAAATTTTATTTTTCTTTTCCGCAAAAGATAAAACGTCTGAGTCAACAGCGTTTATTTTATCTATTAAGGCTTTATCAGTTTCGGATAGTTTATCTTTGAATAAATTCATAGAAATCTCTTGTCTTAATTGATATTCGTCAACATACTCTGTTGATGCAATGTAAATATTGCTATCAGACATATACATGTTTTGATTGCCTTCAACTGTCACAGATAATGTATTTGGTTTTTCTGCAGGATTTGATAAGTCAATTGAAAATATATTTTCTAGCATCGGATTTTGGTAAGGCATTGGATAATAAAAGATTCTATCTAATGGCATTTTTACTGCAATTCCGTCGTTATAATACATTGGATAAGGAGTTATTCCTCCAGAATAAGTTGTTGTTATAAAATAAACAAAATTGTCTTTCATTCTAGCATTAAAATAATTGCCTTCGAATCTGTATTCCTTTACTAATTCAGGAGTTGTCTTATCAGAGACATCATATATTTTAAAAAAACTCATTTGATTGTTTGAGTATGGAATATACATACTACTCATTTTAGCAGAAATTGGATAATTGAAATTTTCATTTCCAAATACTGCTAAATATTTACCTGAAATAAATAAACTTTCGGGAGTTGAATTGAAGTCAATTGTGCTAATTACTTCTGTATCTTCCGCAGGAAATGATTTCAATATGTATGCGCTGTTTCCAGATAAAGTATAAATATACTTCCCATCGGTTTTAATTAGATCAGCTTCATCTACGGACTCAAGTTGATTATTAGTTTGTGAAAAGTCAGTCGGAGAACTTCCAGCATTTGCAGTCGGAGCACTAACGGCAATTGCATCAGAAGCCATTCCTTTTTCCATCATAATTCCGCCTCTATAATAATTTCCATATCCGCTATAGGACGAAGAACTTAGAAAGTCAGTTAATTGCTTTTCAGACTCGAAATTTTTCGCAGTAAAATCTTTAGTATTGATGTTATCTATAAATTGTAATGTTGTTGGAATATTTAATGTTGAAGAAGGATTTAAAGGATCAGAGTTTTGATTATTAGGCCCAAGATTTGTTGTATTAGTAATAGTAGAACATCCTGATAATATCAACATAAATACTAACACAGAAACAATAATAAAATTAGAAGCTATGTTCTTAAAAAAAGTTTTTCTTTTTGTATGTGCCTTTGCATTAGTTCTGTTGTTTTCACCATTATTATTTGATTTCATTTTTGCCTCCTTTATTAGCTATGATTAATCGTTAAAATAATATAGTACTAAGGTAATACTCTCTAGTTTATATATGGTTCTAAGACTTCAAATAAAGTTGAAGCTATAAACTGATATATACTTCTTATTTAGCCTTATTTAAAGGATTTTTAGTTATTATGAAGTACAATAGTTGTAATAATAATAATAGTAATAACGAACCTAAACCACCCATTATAAACCAAAAGGATTTATTGAAATCTATAGAAGGAGTAGAGTCGATGGCTAATTGCTTTGGCGCTGTTGCTGCGTAAGGTTCAGCCACTGTTTTTGCTAAATCCCCATTTGCAGGATTTGTTTCTCCAATTGCAGAATCTTGTGCTGTAATTGAAGATGTTAACATATCGGAATGAGAGAAAATAGAGAAACTATTATTAATAAAAAAACCGAATAAAAGCAATAATAAAATTGCGGGGAAAAAAGACGCTAACTTTTCTCGCATATTAAAATCATCTTCTCTTGAAATTATAATATATTTACTAGCTAAAGTATAATGATTAACTTCTTTGCCTTTTGAAGAGTAATGATATTCATCTGCTTTTACAAGCCCAGATTTAGTTAGTTGTTCAATGTTATAATGAACAGTTGATAAGGGAAGGGAAAGTTTTTTTGCAATTTCAGTCTCTGTTGCATTTTCTTGTGCTAAAAGATCCATTATTATTCGACAAGTAGAACTAGACATAACTTTTGCTAAATGTTTTGATTTGTCCTCTTTTAGGTTTAGAAATAGTAATTTTTCTTTTTGCATGAAGTAGTATTAAATAAATGGTTTTATATATTTTCTGGAGTAGAACTGCAAATAACAGAAGAATATTATCAATACACCAATAAGTATTAAAAAGAGAGAGGATACATAAATAACTATGATAACAGTAGATAAAAACTTATGCCCTCAAGATCACGTATGTCCTATGATAAGAATGTGCCCTCAGAAAGCAATCTCACAACAAGGAGTAGGGCTTCCTATTATTGATAAGAATAAATGTGTTGAATGCATGATTTGCGTTACAAGATGTCCTAGAAGAGCGTTTATTAAGAAATAATTTTCTTGAGCAGCTATATTTATAATATATTTGTCTAAATTAGAGTTTATTGATTAAAATATCTTTCTGCCGAATACTAAAAAACCAGTATGTTGAAGACCCATATGTTCAGGTCTTACAATTCTTCCTTCTATTTTCCAAAATCTAGAGTTTACTTCTATAGCATTTGTTAATTCATATCCATTTTCAACAAGCGTATTTCCAAATAATTGCATTTGACTTGCTTGAGGGCAATATGCTACGATAAAACCACCAGTTTTTAATGCAGTTTTAGCATGAATAATTACTTTTTCTGGATCAATTATATCAAGAGTGATTAAATCTAGTTTTTCTACTTCAGGAATACTTTCAGTTATATCGTGGAGAATAAAATCAATATTGTCAAGTTTTAATGAATCCGCATTCTTCTTTGCAGTATCAAGATGTTCTTGTCGATTGTCAAGACTATATACTTTTTTAGAATATCTAGCTAAAAAACAAGTAAGTCCGCCCATTCCCGCACCACAATCTAAACAAATTGAGTCTTTTCCTATAAGAGTTTCTGAAAGTATTGCACAGCAATCTTTTAATTTTATAGATTGAGCTCCACGTTTCATATTATTATATTGATCAATAAAAGAAGGATATACTATAGTGAATTTCTCGCCTTTAGATGTCTCAATAACATCACCATTTTGCGCTTTTTCCATTGCCTCTCTAGTGATTTGTCCAAATTCGTTATTATTAGCAACAGATTTACTTTTAATGATAATTCTCTTTCCGCTTGAATGAAATGCTATAAGGTCCATTGTGAAGGTTTTACTTTATCTATAATGTGATTATACATAAGTATTGATAAAGGAAAGAAAGAACGTGTGTTTTTAAAATATTCGTTCTTAGTTTAAACAGTTCTTCAACACACATAATTATTATTTGAATTTCTTTAATACTTCATAAATTACTACTGTAGGCCAATTTAAATCAATTAAGTGTTGTCGGATTTGCTTAATTGTGTAACCTTGGCTTTTCCAATCTGAAATTTGAAGCTCTAGCTTTTCTGCTGCTTTTGCATAATTTATGTTTGTAACTATTTTATCTTCTGAAATATTTTCTTTTAACAATTGCTCTTTTATGTCTTTATTTGTAAGATCTTTCTTTTTAAGCGCCTCTATCTTCAATATAAGATCAAAGTCTATTAGAGACATATTGATTTTTTTCTTAGTTAAATTATCGATTGCGACAGTTATTTCATCATTATGCCATCCAGCTTTGATTAATGCAGCCCTTATTTCGTCTTCAGAGATTCTTTTTGCTAGATGTTTTTTGATATAATCCTCTAAAGGATTGACATTTTGTACAGGAGTCTCTATTTTTTGGGATTGTTCCAAACTAGCTAATTCTTGAGCATTACGAGCAGATTTATTTTTCTTAATCAAATAACTTCCGCCGAATATGGCGCCAAATAATATTATTAATCCTGCAAATAAAAATATTTTATAATCATCGAAAAATGAATTGACTGGAGCAGGTTTATCCACTGAAGGTAATACCGGAACATCATTATTTGAAGGAGTATACGGATTAGTAATTCCAGTATTGCCTGATGTATTAGTAGTTGAAACTGGGTTAGTTGGAACTACTGCTACCGACACATCTTGATTTTTCAATATTGCAAAATAAGACATTCCTGGAACTCTTACTGAAAAATATAAATTCACAGCGTCTTCATTATAAAACACAACAGGATATTCTTTCCAGAAGTTATTTTCCCAACGTGCAAATACAACATTATTTTTAGTTAAACCTAAAGTGTTGTTTTTTGGAATTTGAATACGCATAACTAAATCGGATAATTTTGAGTTATCGATATTTAAGTGAGTTACTTCAAAGTAAGCAAATACTGGTTTTGTCGGAACTTGAGTTGAGTTTGGAACTCCAGTTAATTTCCTAATTTGAACAACACCATAGGATAAATCCTCTGTATACTTAAATTGTATTTCTTTCAAATACAAATTGTTTGCAGATACTAAAGTAATGTTATCCTTTGCTATATTATACAATCTTTGTACGAATAAATCATTATTTGATACAGGAGATATGCCTGGAGGCATTCCACCACTACTTCCGCCACTACTTCCACCGCTTCCTCCACCGTTATTTGGAGGAGTATCTGAAGAACCATTGCAATTTTCAATAAATCCTACAAATAATCTTGTAACACTTTTGTATGCACTGCAACTATCTGTAAGAAGAGTTATATTTAGAGTCACATTTACTGACGCTCCATTTATATCTGTAGCTTTTATTATTACGTGTGGAGAATTGTTTAAAGCGGACTTAAAACTTCCATATACAATTCCTGATGTAAGACTTGCATTTACATACTCTGAACCACTAGTGACGTTGTAACTAATGTTATCATTATCGTCATCAATAAAGTATGGCGCCAAATTTATCTCAGCAGCAATTGCCGATTTATTCCAATATATTGCAGGAATAGTTGAATTTAATCTAGGAGCTCTGTTGACAAAAGTAAGATTGAAAGGTGCACTTGATACTGAGTTATCAGCATAATCAGTAGCAATAAAATTAAAAGTAACCTTCGAATTACTAGGAAGAAGGGATTTATTTAATAAAATACTGTAATTTAAAAAAGTTGAATTTGTAATTACTGACCTATTAGTCACTTCGGCATTATTTAATGAGGTCAAATTAGAAATTAAATGCACACTTCTAATGTCTCCATTATCGAAAACAATTGCATTTAACACAATTGTATCAGTATTATTGTATGTTCCAGGTCCTGATGTTGAATTTATTTGAGGATTAGAGGAATCAATAATAACATCATAAGTATAATTTATTGTTTGATTATTATAACCAGTAGCATTAATGTACAATTTATACTGAGCTTGATCCCAAATAGATACATTTCTTAGTAATGAAATTGGATACCAATCTGCGACAGTTGAACTAGTATTTTTAAAACTTGAGTTTACAGTAGTGCCATCGCTATTTTTTACAAACTTGTAGGAGACATTTTTTGCATTATAACTTTCTAATGTAAAATTTATAGTGTTATTAAAATATAAAATTCCTTTTCCTAAATGCGACGAATTAAGATATAGTAATAAATTAGTTACTAAAGAATAATTTAAGCACTCAGTTTGTGAAATATTTGAAAATACTCCGTATTTTGATACTGCACTTAAGTCTGCATAATAACAAGATCTATTTACAAGATTGCTTATTGTATAAGTGAAATTAGTTGAAAGAGTTTTATTCGAGTAAAGTAATAAATCACTATAATTACTACTATTGATAAAATCTCTCTTGTATATTGAAACATTAAATGAGTCCAATAATGCTAAGTCTGAAACACTCAAATTCCAATTTAAGCCAATTATACCTGTCTTGATTTTATTCTCCGATGTTCTTGCATCTTGAATTGAAACATTAGTCAAAGCGATCGTAGTGTTATCATAGATAAAAGAGTTGGTATAATTATAAAAATTGCCCGCGGAATCTATTGCGGAAAGATTTAATATATAGGCATCAGTATTTATTGAATTTGAAAGATACATAGATATATTCACATTTGAATCATTAATTACAGGAGAATCAAAACTAGCTATTAGCCCGGAAGATAAATTTGATGCAAGTAAATTGTAATTATTACCTACTTTTTCAAAACTAAAATTCTGAGTTACATTACTTGAAGACATTGTTATATTAATTGAAGTTACATTTATTTTATAGTCGTCTTTTATATTTAGTTGTAAAACTCCGTCAGCATATAACTGATTATTTGAACTAATATTGAATAATGGCGAATAAACACTTGCATTTATAGTAGGACCTATAGTGTCATAATAAATAGCGTTATTGTAAGTTAAATATCCGCCATCGCTGGAGTTCAAAGTAAAAGTATTATTTGAGCTAGGCGCAAAACCTAGAGTAATATTAAATAAGCCAGACATATTCTCATATTCGTAATTATAGACTAAGCTATTACTATATACGTTTTCTCTTAATGTGTGGTTAATTAATTTCAAAATTATATAATCGTTTGTAGTTCCATTAAATAAATATTGAACATATCTAAATCCCTCAGGAGATAAATCACTGTATAGTTTAATATATTTCAAAGTATTATTATTAAAATTAATTAAATTTGAATTGGTTTTCTCAATATATACATATGAGTCTCCCACATTACTAGTTTGATTTACTTTTGCAAAATAATTAAAAAGGTTAGGTTTGCTATAAGATATTGCAGTGCTTTCTGAATACGGATTTAAGCTACCATTTACAAAAACCTGTCCTGATATAGACACATTATTTGAACCGTCTTTCAAATGGCCAATAATAGTTAATGAGTTGGTTACGCTTGGAGGAGTAATTACATTTATCTCATAATTTCCAGAACTAGCTGACACGGTATTAATAGATCTAACATATGTGGAATCCCCTAGACCTAATGTATCGAAAACTTTTACTTCACAGTATAATTGGCCTGATTCAGAAATAGGAGTGTATTGTTTATCTGTACCAACTAGTTCTGGAGCAGAACTTCCATTAATATACCACCAATTGTATTGAGTTAAAGAAATATTTTCATCGTTAGCTCCATTAAATTCATTATTTACATAATTATAATTACAACTGTATCTAAAAGTTCCAAGTCCAAATATTTGTTCTACTTGAACATTATTTGCAGTTGGCATTGCATTTACATAAATAGTAATATTACTGACATTTGATTCTGAAAAACTTTCATCGTAGGCTTTTGCATAAACTACTAATTGACCATTCGAATCAATATCTGAATTTGAAGGCGTAAAATTTAAATTAATTATTTGATTTTTCTCAGATAAAGGAGAATATCTGTATGCGAAAGTTTTATCTAAACAACCCGAAGGTGAAATGTCAGACGAATTACATAAATATATTCTTGTTGAATTACTATCTCCATCAGTCCATCTTAGATTAACGTTTGCAAGTACACCAACATTTGCCTTATTTGATAATACTGAATTTGCTGAAGTAAGGTAATTTATGGTCGGACTTTGTGAAGTTGCGTATGAAGTATTAACTATTCTTACAGGAGTTGAATTAGTTTCCTGGCTTATTGGAAGTCCAGTAAAACTAATCTGACACATCCAAAGATCGTTTGAAACTAATTGTGAATTCGAAATATTTGAAAAATTAAATCCTGTGTCTACATAATTTATATCATCTTGACTTTTTAGCCATTTTATTTTCGTAAAACTATTTATTGAGGATAAATTAGCTTGACTATAAAAATTTCCATCAACTGTAAAATTGAATAGACAATATAAATTTTGATTTATATTAGCAACGTAGTTTGAAAATGGTACTAATGAACTATTGTTTAAATAACCAATATCAACATTAATATTCTTTTTAGAATTTATGACGAAAAAACTACCAGTGGCATTATTTCCACTACTGCATTTAAAACTATTATCGCACATAAATACTGTGTAATTATATTCTCTTCCTTCTAAAGTGTCAAATTCTGACGGTAAAAAATCCAGTTGTCCATAATTAGTTACACTTGATGTACCTGATATTGGAAGAGATCCTCTTGGCAATCTATAAAATTCTTTGCCTAAACATCCAGTTGAATTAAAACTACTAATGTTATTTCCCTCACAGACAAATATACTGAAATTAATACTGTCTTGATCATACCAACTATAATTAATTGATAAATTTCTTCCATCATAAATACTTTCGCTAGTATTTTTAGAATTATCCGACATGTTAATTATTATAGGAGAAGTTCCTTGAGTTAATGGATTTTCAATCAATATAGCGGATGAATTAGATTCCAATATACTTCCAACATCGCTTGCTGGAGTGATGCTACAATACCATGAATCTCCCATCTCAGTGTTTCCGTGTGCAAGCTCGGGAGTATTTCCTGGAATTAAAACATAATCGCTCCCGAAAATAGGTTTATAATACCAAGAGACGAAATATTTTTGATTGCTATAAGAAAATGTACTTTGCACAATTCCTTCTTCGTCAGTAAAATTAAATTTACAATATAAATTCTGACTTGTATTCGCACTATTATTAATTAAGGGAACTAATTGACCAGTTGCATTCATATAAGTAACATTAACAGATGTTGTTTGACGATTTGGCCATGCAAAAAAACTATCCATAGAATTACTGCTATTACAATTAAAATTATCGTCACAAATAATTACAGTATAATTATATTCTTGTCTATTAAGAGTTTCAAATCCCATCGGTAAAAAGTCAAGAATTATAGATTTACCTTGAATTAATCCTGCGTCTCTAGATAGATTGTAAAATCCTCTATTCAGACAACCAGTTGATGCGAAATTGCTAACATTATGACCTTCACAAACATATACGCTAAAGTTATTACTATCAGCGTCAGACCAATTAAGAGATATTGTTAAGTTTCTTTCATCGAAAATACTTTGATTTTTAAAATTAGAATTATCGGACATATTTAATATATACGGAGATAAACCTGAGCCTTGGCTTACATCCGTTTCAATTCTTACTAAAGAAGAATTATACGCACTTGTAGTTATAAATCCATCAGAAGGAGTAACGCTACAATACCATAGATCCCCAGGAACTGTATTCACATTAGCTAAAATATAATTATTACTTGCGACTTCAACAAAAGGATCTTGGCTACTAAAATAAATTGGCTTATAAAACCAAGATATATTATAATGAGTTGCGCTATAATTAGAGTAAATTGAAATATTACTAAATGTAGTTCCATCTTTATCTGTTATATTAAACATACATCTTAAGTTTTGATTGTCTAATGCAACACCATTTGCAAAATCATAATTGCCTGAAACATTTTTCCCTATAGATAAATTCTCTACAATAGGTTTGTGATTTACATAAAACTGACCAATTCTTGTAAACGAAGTTCGAGATGAATCAGCTCTTATAGAGTTAAAATATTTATCAGATGCAAAAGCAGAAAATGTTTGATTAGTCGAATCTGATTCTTGCACTGTATATGAGCAAGTAATTGTTGAATAATTTGATCCTGGAGTGCTTGTATCTGAGCATAACGCTTTTTGATCACAGCCAACTGAACTTGCACCAATATCATTAATAATTCTTATACTGTCAGGTTTAAACCATGTTTGCGGACCTACTGCATCATCACTCGAATTTGCAGCTGTTCCATTTAACGAACTATCGTATGTTTTATTTACACCTATTGAAAAATATTCTCCGGAAGAAGAACCAGTTACATCATCACAATTTCCATCATTATTTGAATCAACACATACTTTGATAACTAAAAAAGTTGATGGTTGAACCATTGCATTATACTCTAATACAATTCTGTTGGTGAAATTGTTTCCAACTAAAACTCTGTCTAAAGCTTTTGCAGTAAATGGATAATTGTTTAAGGAAATTTGTTCTAATACTGTAGGAATATCACCATAATTACTTACCTCATATGCATACAAATCATAAATCGGACTCGAATAGTTTTGTCCGGAATTAAATACTTGATTTACAGTTAGATCTACTTCATCTACAGGAAGGCCACTTGAATTAGAGAAAATCCATAACAAAGGGGCAGCATTGGCATTATTTCCGAAATTCATATAATCACTTATTCCTACGTTCGGATTAATATTTATACTATCCTTACAGAAAGTTAAGTTTATCATTTCTGTTGGCGTAACATCTTTATCATATACAGTTCCAGTAAAATTTATTGTATCTCCAACTTGAGCAGGAGAAGATGCTGTAGCAGTTACTACAATATTACTTAAAAGAGTTGGTCTTGAATTTTCAGTATATGTAAAATTACTTGAATTTAGGAAAATCCCATTACTAAATCCATCATTAACGCTTACAGAACAAATTACATTGTCATTCTGGCTGAATTTTGGCCAATGCAAAGATGAAGAAGTTTGATTAATTAATTCTACATAATTATTAAATCCCTCATTATCCACATACCATTTATATTGAACACCAGATATATTTTCTGGATCGCTATCAATATCCGAATAAGAATAATTACAAAATAAATATTTATCGCTTAATGATGCTGGCATCGTATAATTGATTATTTCAATAGTAGATGTGATAGGGAGATTATCAGGAATGTTTCCAAGAATTGAATTCTGAGCAGTTTCTATATTTGAAAAATCATCTTCGGAAATTGTATAACTAAATTCATAAGGATTTCCTCTAGCATACGCTCCATTTAGTGAGCCATTTATTATAACAGAGCAAGTATATTTCTTTGGCAATGAAGAATTTGTGAGAGTGCATCGCTCAAAACTTGATACTTCTGGATTACCAGGATAATTAAAATTATAATTTAAACTCTTATTCCCACTAGTATTATCAGAAATATTTACTTCAAAATAAAATATCTGATTACTAAAAGTCCAATTTGTTGATAAAATTGTTGGAGCTATATTTGCTTCTATTGTTGCAACTCTAGTTGGTAGTCCTCCAATATATTTATTGCTCTGATTTGTTCCATCCGAAAAATTGACGTTTATGCTATAATTGTAAAAAGCACCATCAATCAAATTCGAATTATCAAGTATCAATCCAGTACTTATTTCAGATGCATCTGCAAGTCTGGTAAAATTTATTGCAGAATTATTTGAATTAAACCTTGTTAGCGCTATTGCTGTTATATACGGAGAATAGTTCCCATAGTTTAAATCATTCAAATCTATTAATATATTATTACTCGAATACATAGAGAGATTTCTTATTACAACTTTTCCGCTGTAAAAATTATTGGAAGTAGTAATATTCACAAAATTTCCGAATGATGCGTCAGACCCGTTTGTTGCGTGAACTGAATAAGAGTATGTTCTGTTGCCCAGGATATCATAATCTTCATGTGATTGGGTTTCAGTTATACTTACGACATCATAAATTCCCCCAGAAAGATTACGATATAGATAATAAACAATATTCCCTGATACATTTGTAACATCATCCCAAGTAATTAAAACTCCGTGATGATAAGGATTTGCACCATTAATAGCATCATCGTATATAGGGGCATTTATATTAGGACCGCCGTACACAAAAAATACGAAGAATAGCAAGAGCATTATAATAGACAGAAGACTTATTTTCCCAATATTATTTATTTTGCCCTTTTTCATTTTTGATTTCATTTTAAACCTGACTAAATAATTTCTAAATTTCCTTCTTTTGTTTTCTTATAATCTTTTTTTGTTTTTTCTAAATTTTTAGGATTAAGTTTTATTTTGTCAGCTTTTTCTTCTAACTCTTGTAATAATTCTTCATTGTCTTCAAAATTTTTCGGCTCAACTTTCTTTAGAAGTATTCCTTCTTCAGTAATTGAATACATATAAAAGCCCGTAGATTCATCGATTCCTAACTCACGTCTAATGTCGATAGGAATGACTATTTGACCCCGTTTATCGCACTGTATGATCTTAGGATATTTCTTCACAATAGGTTAACCTTGCAAAGGACTTTAGTTTTTCCCTTTATAAAGTTTCTGAATTTTTGGAAAAAAATCAGATAAGAAGAAGAATAATTCGAAAAAAAGAGAGAAATACGCAAAAGCAGGAAAAAATGAAAAAAATCAAAAATAAATGCAGAAATACAAAAATAAATGCGGAAAATCAGAAAAACAAAAAGGATAAAAAATAAATGCGTTGAAAGAAAAAGACCAATAATCTTTATAAACGATTTAAAAACTCATCATTAAATGTTATTATAGCTAGACAAATAATAGCAATTACGATAGAAATTAACCTTAATGGGGTAGTGGTCTAGCCTGGATATGACGACAGCCTTCTAAGCTGTATGTCGGGGGTTCAAATCCTCCCTGCCTCACTTTTTTATATTAATTAAATTAAAGTCGTAATGAATATTACAATAGACAAAATACTTAAAGCAGACAAATCACATCAATAATAATAGTAATAAGATTAATAGTAATAATAAAATAAAAAACAACTAAAATGGAAAGCTCAATCTGGATTGAAAAATATAGGCCTAAAACTTTTGAAGAAGTAAAAGGTCAAGAAAAAATAGTAGAGAGAGTAAAAGCTTTTGTTGATGCTAAAAATATTCCGCATTTATTGTTCTCAGGACCTGCAGGTGTTGGTAAAACAACATTAAGTTTAGTTATAGCTAAACAATTGTTTGGAGAAAATTGGAGACAAAATACTCTTGAATTAAATGCTTCTGATGAAAGAGGAATTGATGTAATTAGAACTAAAGTAAAAGATTTTGCAAGATTTAGATCAATAGGCGATGTCCCTTTTAAAATAATTTACTTAGACGAGTGTGATGCGTTAACCAAAGAAGCACAGCAAGCACTTAGAAGAACAATGGAAAGTTATGCAGCAACTACAAGATTTATTTTAAGTTGTAATTATATTTCTAAAATAATAGACCCAATACAATCAAGATGTACCTTATTTAAATTTCAGCCATTGTCTGAAAAAGAAATTATAACAGTAATTAATAATGTTGCTAAAACCGAAAATTTGAATATTACAGAATCTGCTAAAAAAGCAGTGTTCGAAATTAGCCACGGAGATTGTAGACGAGCAGAAAACATATTACAAAGTTGTGCGGCACTTCAAGATAAAATTGACGAGGATTTAGTGTTTTCCCTCGCTGCGGTTGCAAAGCCAACAGAAGTTTTGGAAATTATGAAACTAGCACTTAAGAATGAATTTATTTCTGCAAGAAAATTACTTCTTGATACTATGTTGAAATATGGGCTTTCAGGACTTGATTTAATTAGACAGATGCAAGCAGAAATTTGGAATTTGCCAACTGAAGATAAAACTAAAATAAAATTAATTGATCGATGCGGAGATATTGAATTTAGAATGTCAGAAGGTAGCGACGAATATGTGCAAATGGAAGCATTTCTAGCATATATTGCATTATTCTCAGCATAAAAATTATATTGAGTAATATTACGAAACAACTAAATCACAAATTAAATTAATAAGGTGCGTAAGATAATATGAAAATAGAACAGATATATTCATCAGTTGAAAAAGAAGAGGAGTTCGCATACGGATATTATAAAGATTTAATAAAAGCAATAAAAAATGAATCCATAAAAGTGATTTTAATGGATATTGCAGATCAAGAATTAAACCATAAAAGATTTTTAGAACAAAATGAGATTTTAATTTTAAAAAAAGTTAATCCTAAAGAGATTGAGAAATTATATGAAGATATAACTAATAGAGAAATAGCGCCTTCAAATGAAGAAGGAATTATTACAAAAATCGATTTCGCTATAGGTGCAGAGATAAAAGCACAGAAAACATACGCTCTTTTCGCTGAGCAAATAAATGATACAGAGCTAAAAATTCAAATAAAAGAATTTGCAAAACAGGAAGCACACCATAAAAAATTATTAGAATTAATCAAAACTAAAATAGAAAAATCCTCAGTTAAAAATAAATCTGCTTAAGGCATCATTAAAACGTAAGGGTCTTGACAGAACTTTTAATTTCTTATTCTTTATCGCATCAAAAATTGCATCCGAAGATAAATTATCTGCATCTATCATAGTGTAAGTTTTCCCTAAATCTTTTAATCTGTGCACATCAGAATTTCCAACTACTGGTTTATTGTGTTTTTTCGCTAACTTTAATATTTTTGAATTCGGATTGAAAAACGCTAAGTGCATATAGGAAAATTCCCATGCATCAAATAGATCTAAATGCCTAAGAATATTATTTTTATGACAAACAGGGAAAAAGTAATATGGATGAGGAGCAATTACAAACATTTCAGAGTATTGTTGTTTCATTAAAGCTAATTCTTTTAAAGTTTTTATTTTTTCAATGTAGAAGGGAGGATTATATACCAAAGTATCTTTACCTTCGATTGACTTTTCTATTCCAGGAATTAACAAAATCCCTCTTTTTTTTGCATAAGCAATCGCTTTTTTATTATTAAATAATTTATTATGCATAGTTATCGCTATAACATCAAAATTCTTTTTCTTAGCATCTTTTATTAAATCATACACTGAATACTTGATATTATCTTTAGGATCTTCGTTTATATGGGTGTGCAATTCTACTTTATACATAGTTTTCACTATATGAAAAATACTTTGATTTAAATTAACTTCTATTATACAAATTGAAACTAAGTAGAAAAAGCCTCTAAAATTACTTAATCCATCTAAAAAAGCAGGAAAATACTAGCCAGGCAAGTTAAGGATTTACAGTAACATTAAATATTTGAAAATCTGAATACTGGCCATCACTAATATCTGCCTTTAACTGATATTTTGAAGGAGAATAAGGTTTTGTTTCAAAATTATCCTTCTTACACATAGTAGAACATTTTAATTCTATCGGAATAGTTATTGGCCCAAGAGTATTTGGAACGGATATCGCAGGAAAATTTCCTGTAAAATAAGCCCAACTTAAAGTTACCGCTGTATCGTATTTAAAATATTGAGGCGAGCCGTAAACTCCGACTGTCTTTTGACCAAGAGTTCCAAACGTTATTTCTTCAGAGTCGCCCTCATCAGGATCTAGAACTTTAACTTGAAATTGTACTGTTCTATCGCTTGCAGATTTAGAAATACCAATGCCTTCTACTTCCGCGTAATCATAACCTGTAATAGTTGGATCCAAAGGAAGATCAGGAATATATTCTAAATATGGGCGCCTATTTTCAACAGCATAAATTAATTTAAGAGTATAAGGGGATATATTCAATTGATTGAATAGAGAATCGTATGAAGAAGTATATTGAACATCTGAACTTCTATCCTCAATTATAACTAAGTCATCATATCTATCAGAAGTTGAAAATTCAGAAGCATAATTTTTAACTACATATACGGCGAACTTATTATCCCAATAATCAGTTAAATTAACATAATCAGCATCTTTGTTAAAAAATATATTTCTAATATCTTCGTTTGCAATAGCATAACCTAAAGTGTATAATTTTTTGATTCTTAAAGGATATTCATATTGCGGAGTAAAAGTAACTTTTTTAGGACCATCAGTATAAGATATTGTTAAATTAAAATATACGTTTGTTGAATCATCCCCTAATAGAAAAGTTGTAGCTCCATCCCCTGAAATAGTAAAATCAGTTGTATCTTTTAATTCCAAATCTTCAACACAATTTTGTATTGTTTTTGATAATACTTGATTTAATTGAGATTGCACAGTTATATTTTTATCTAAGTCCCCATCGTTGTACACTAGAGGAGAACAGCTAAAAGAGCGCGCATGTAAATCAAATGCATTTAATCCATCTTTATTGCACAATTTAGGAAGTACAACAGTGCCAAACCAAGGCGCAACTTCTTGTTGATTGAAAATTCCAGTTGGAGAAACTCCGCTATAAGTATTAAAACCTTGAAACGGTCCGGCAGATTTAAAATTAAAAGGAATGTTTAAAGGAGCAGCTAAATCATTAGATATTCCATAATTAATAAAATTCTCAATTGAAGGATCATAACATACCTTTGAAGGAAAAAAAGAAGTTTTTTTACAATAATCTCCTGCGCCTACTGGAAAATCAACTACAGTTCCACCTTGAGATTGATATAACATTCCTCCTTGAAGCAAGATTTCTTGAACTGAAAAGTAAACTCTTTGATCAACGCAAGATTTAAAGTCTTTTTCGAATGAAGATGTTTGAGGCAACGTATCAATTACTTGTTTGTCATAAATATCTGAGATACTAGAAGACTTTACAAAATAAATAAAAATTAACATAAATAATATAATTATGCCTAATATGATAAATAGAGATACCTGAGATAACTTAGATTTTAAGATTTTAAATAAATTGCACATATCTACCTCTTTTACAACATACAAGGGAATTGCGATTTTTAAATGTAGTGTAAATTTAGTTTTGTGAAAAGGCAGTACAGAATAAGTTCAAATTTCATTAAAATAGGTTTTACAAAATTTAATGTTTTTAAAATTAGTACTAATATCTACAACAGAACCCTTACTAAAAAAAATATAATGAACTTTTGCTTTTTTTAACAATAAGAGGTTTTGTTTTATTCTTGAAATGATGCGCAAAGATCCGGAATTAATTTGCAACAATATTTCTTCAACACAAAAACCATAAGTAATTTCTTTTGATTTAATTATTTGAATTATTCCATCATCAAGTCCTGAATTTGATTGTCTAGACATATCTTGAACTAACCTTAATTCTAGATTAAAAATTAATTTGGAGTTAGATATGGCGTCTTTTAGTTGATTATCATCAGTTATTTTGGATGCATCAAGAAGTTTTAGCCCTGAAAAATTCTTTTTACAACTAGTTTGATCTATAATATACCCATTAACTAAGGTTTCTTTGTTGAAGTCATCCTTTAAAGTTACCTTTATACAAGAGCTAGAACTATCAAAATTTAAATCATAAATGTAATTAGCTACCATAATCCTATTAAAACAAGCAAATTTAAAAAACTATCTTGAATACAAGCTAATATGTTACATATCAAAATGAATAAAAAAGAGAGCGTACCAATTAAAGACACTCAGAAATTAGAACGAGTTCAAAAACTAATCGCTGCTAGAGGCTATTGTTCTAGACGAAAGGCAGAAGAAATCATATTCGAAGGAAGAGTTAGATGTAATGGAAAGATTGTGAATATAGGTGATTGTGCAAAAGAATCAGATGAAATTACCATTGATAGTAAGCCATTAGAAAACAAAGAGAAAGTCATTGTTTTATTAAATAAGCCAAAAGGATATGTAACTTCACTAAAAGATCCATTTGAAAAAACAATTTCTGAGCTAATTCCTCATGAAGAAAGACTATTTCCTGTTGGAAGGTTAGATAAAGACGCTGAAGGATTATTAATTTTGACAAATAACGGGGATTTAGCAAATAAAGTGATGCACCCTAGTTATGAAATTGAAAAAGTATATGTGGCAGAAACTTATGATGAAATACCACGAGCAGCTATTGACTTAATCAACAAGTTCGGAATAGTAATAAAAGATGGATACGTAGACGTTAGAATCAGAAGAATACAATCGAGAGTTTACGAAGTTAAGATTCATGTGGGTTATCACAAAGTTGTTAAAAAAATATTTGATAAATTTGACATTAGAGTAAGAAGTCTTCGGAGAATTCAAGTTGGACCTATTGGGCTTAATAAGATGAAATTAACTGAGTGGAGATATCTAAGCGATAGTGAAGCGAAGAAATTTGAAGAATATGTTAATTCGCTTAAGAAAAAATTTGTTGATTTTAAGATGAATAAAGAAAAAGCCAGAATTTTTGAACGAGAATACGACGTTCTTAGAAGAGATTTAGCAGGAATATTCAACAAAATTAAAGAAAGAAGAGCTAACTATGATTATAAAAAAGGAATACGAAAACCTTTTGAAGACCGACAGGAAAGGTTTCAAGACGATAATCAAGAATAATTTTATTTTTATTTTAAAGTTTTTATACTATGTACTAGTTTCTTTAGAAAGAATTGAAAAAAAGGTCGTAAAAATTTAAAGGAATAAGTTAATGATATAAAAATAATTATTTTCTATATAAAAAATAACAAAAGGAACATTTATAAATGAATAGCCCTATTTATAAATAATAATTAGATTATATATATAGTAAGTATATTTAATCAAAACAAATGAGGGATAATTTATGGCAAAAACTACGACTAGTAAAAGCACTGCAAAAACGACTGTAACTAAAGGTACTGAAAAGACTACTTTAGCTAAAAGTACTGAAAAGGGTGCTGAAAAAAAATATAAATTTGAAGTCGGAATCGTTAATATTGTTGTTTCTACTGCTCTTGAGCACGACATACCATTAGAAAAAATGGCTGCAACTCTTAGTAATACTGAATATAATCCAGAACAGTTTCCGGGACTTGTAATAAGAATAAAAGAACCAAAAACTTCTGCTTTAATTTTCTCAAGTGGAAAAATTGTATGCACTGGTGCAAAAACAATGGAAAAAGTTGAAGAAAGCATTCAACAAATCATAAAACAACTAGAAAAAATAAATATTAAAATTACAATTAAACCAAAAATTAAAATTCAAAATGTTGTTGCGGCAGGAGATATATTTAAAGATCTTAATTTAAACGAACTTGCTATGGAATTAGAAAACACAGAATATGAAC
>CAZKZU010000022.1:0-26757 GCA_964557345.1 uncultured Methanosarcinales archaeon | reverse complement strand
AGTTTAAGTAGAATTTTTTCTAAAAAATCGACTTATTCAAAGTTCTCTATACTTAAATATTCTAATTTTGAATGAAATAGTCTATGAAACAGATTAGAAACATATAAAAATCCGACCCTCATTTCATATTTCATGGCAAAAATCACTGCAAAAGAGCTAAAACAAAAATACATCAAATTTTTTGAAAGTAAAGGACATCATGCAATTCATTCTGCATCATTGATACCTGAAAACGATCCTACTGTTTTATTCACAACTGCCGGAATGCATCCTTTAGTTCCATTTTTAATGGGTCAACCTCATCCGCTTGGAAAAAGAATTGTTGACGTTCAAAAATGTATTCGAACTGGAGATATTGATGAAACTGGAGATACTTGTCATCATACTTTTTTTGAAATGCTTGGAAATTGGAGTTTAGGAGACTATTTCAAAAAAGAAGCAATAAGCTGGAGTTATGAATTTCTTACAAGTAAAGATTGGTTAGGTTTAGATAAAAATAGACTTGCATTTACTTGTTTTACTGGAGATGCTGATTGTCCAAGAGATGAAGAAGCACACGGTATTTGGACTTCCCTTGGGGTTTCAAATGATCGAATCGCATATTTGCAAAAAAAAGATAATTGGTGGGGCCCAGCAGGAGAATCCGGTCCATGCGGTCCAGACTCTGAAATGTTTTATTGGACTCCAAATGATGTTCCTGCTCCAAAAGTTTATGATCCAAGCGATAAGCGATGGGTTGAAATTTGGAATGATGTTTTTATGCAATATAATAAAGACAAAGAAGGCAAATACACTTTATTAAAACAACAAAATGTTGATACTGGTCTTGGTGTTGAAAGAGTTACTGCAGTTCTTCAAGGTTTTGCAGATAACTATAGAACTGAAAGATTTTGGCCTATCATCGAGATATTGCAAGAAATCAGTGGCAAAAAATATGAAGATTATACAAAACAAATGCGAATTATAGCAGATCATACAAGAGCAGCAGTATTTATTTTAGGAGATGAAAGAGCTGTGACTCCAGGAAATGTTGATCAAGGATACATTCTTAGAAGATTTATTAGACGAGTAATTAGACAAGCATCTTTAATTGATAAAAAACTTCATGAAGAAAATTTAGTTGTGAAAATAGCTGAAAAAATAATTGAAATGTATTCTGAAGAATATCCTGAACTAAAATCACGAAAAGATTTTATAATTAAAGAATTAGATTTAGAAGATAAAAAATTCAAAAAAACTGTTGAAGTTGGACTAAAAGAACTTGAAAAAATTATTATCAATCAAGCGAAAGGAGAATTTTTTAGAGCAAAAGGAAAGCCTCCCGCTGATGAAAACGAAATATTGGAATTTTCTAATTCAATAAAAGAAATTTCTTTGAAAGGAAAACAAATCTTTGATTTATTCCAAAGCCATGGTCTTCCACCAGAAATGGTATTTGAGGAAGTTGAAGATGCGCATGCTAAGAAAGTTTTACATAAAGAAGAAACAATTAAAGAATTCAAAATATTGTTCGAAAAACATCAAGAGTTATCAAGAGTTGGTGCAGAACAAAAATTTAAAGGCGGATTAAGCGAAGCATCAGAAATTACTGCAAAATATCATACTGCAACTCATCTTCTAGGTGCAACTCTTCGAAAAGTTTTACATGATAATAATATTAAGCAAAAAGGATCGAACATAACTTCAGAAAGAATGAGATTTGATTTCAATTTTGATAGAAAATTAACCGACGAGGAAGTTAAGCATGTTGAAGATGAAGTAAATAAAATAATTCAACAAGCAATTCCAGTTGATAGGCATGAAATGTTACTTGAAGATGCATTAAAATCAGGTGCTCAAGGAGAATTCGGTGCAAAATATCCTGCAAAAGTTTCAGTTTATACAATGGGAACTCACTCCAAAGAAATATGTATGGGTCCTCACGCATCAAATACTAAAGATTTAGGAAAATTCAAAATAATTAAAGAAGAATCAATTGCAGCTGGTATTAGAAGAATTAAAGCTGTACTTGAATAGACACATAATCAAATAGTTGACAAAGTATTAAATTAAAAAAACAGGTGAAACACAAAATGGCAAAAATAAATATTTTAATAGAAACAAATTACGGAAAAATGACAATTGAACTTCGAGAAGATCAGCCGATAACAGCTGGAAATTTCAAAAATTTAGTTGAAAAAGGAACTTACAATGGGATTATTTTTCACAGAATAATTGATGGCTTTATGATTCAAGGTGGAGATCCTACTGGAACTGGTTATGGTGACAAAAAGATTCCGTGCATTAAAGATGAATTTAATGGTGAACAAAAAAATTCTAGAGGAACTTTATCTATGGCAAATACTGGTCAACCTAACACTGGAAGCAGTCAATTCTTCATAAATTTAGTAAACAACAATTTCTTAGACAGAAGACATCCTGTATTCGCTAAAGTAATAGAAGGAATGGATGTTGTTGACAAAATCGCAAAAGTTGATACTGATGGAAGTGATCGACCAAAAAAAGAAGTTAAGTTGATTAGTGCTAAAGTAATTTAATTATATTCTTATATTTTATTTTTTTATTCCTAATATAGAAAAATCCTTAACTAATTTTTTTGAATCTGTAAATAATATAGTTTTAAATCCTAGTTCTTTAGCTGCAATTATGTTTTGTTTTTCATTATCTATAAATATGCATTCTTCAGGTTTTGCATTCAGCAATTTAAGTGCTTCAAAGAAAAAGTCTTTATTTGGCTTTTTTAATCCGACATATCCAGAAATAATATTTTTTTTGAAAAATATTCTGAATTTCGGGATATCTAATTTATAATCTGCCCATTCTTTACCTTCATTTATTAGAGTGGCCAAGTTATATTTTTTTGAAAGAGTTTCTAATAATTCGTTCATTCCAGGCGTCGGTTCTATTCCTTTTTTCAAAAGGTCAATATACTCATCAACAGTAAGTTCATTAAAGTTTTTTCTTTCTAAAAAAATCCTGATTAACTTTTTTTCTTCAAATTTTCCAACTGAAAAGTATTTATATTCTGGAATGTAAAATATTTCTTCTAATTCCTTAGCGGAATATTTTTTATTTTTAATAGAATAATTTTCTTTTTGACTAAATATCGGATAGGTAAGTACTCCTCCCTGATCAAATATTATCCATTTTATCATATTCTTTTTTTACGGATTATACTTTTTGATTTTATTTGCCTTATTTTCCTTTCTTCTCAACATTTTCTTCTAATACTTTTTTCACAACGTCAAATGCTGCAGATGCATCACTAGATTTAACTAAGTAACTAGTTTCACTTAATGTAGAAATAATCTCGATGATGGCAATATTTTCCCAAGCAAGATTTCTCGTTATTAAGTAAAAAAATCCACTTGTTTCTGGTGCAGTTTCAGGTAAATGTATTGTCAAACTACAAAGATTTTCAATTACTGCTTTTACTGATTTTTCAGATATTTTTTTTAAGAAAGTTTCTTTATTTTTATTATTAGTAATGACGCTAATTTCATTAACTCCAATTATAACTGAGAAGAATTCTCCTTTATTAAAATTAGTAGACTCATACAGCTTCTCAATTAAATTTCCTGCTTCTGGAGATTTAAATATAGTAATCTCTACAAGATTTGATCTTAAATTTATATCGCAATCTTTGAATTTAACTTTATCATATTCCTTTTTCTCAATTTTCTCTGCATACCTTCGAAGAGCCATCATTGCAGCAGATTGTTTTATTTTCTTTTTCAAATCCCTTTCAATTTCAGGTTGAATTATCTCTGCAAGCGATGCATAATTAACAATACCTCTACTTAACGCTTCATCTAAATAAGGTTGTCTAGATACAAGTTTTTCCACAAGATGTGCAATTGTTACCATATTGTTATCAGGAGAACATATTGTTATTTTTATAGTTTTCTATTTTTAGGGTGCATCCGGAATAATTTAATATTCTCAATTATACTGCCAATTCGCCAAATTCCAATTTTGGCTCATAAAGACAAAAATGGAACATGAAACTGAACGCAGTTTCTTTGATTCTTTTTTCCGGCATTCGCCTGTTTAAGGTCGCCACGCTCGTCCTTTCTCTCCTCGCTGCTCCATCTACTCATACGCAATATTGGCTCATATGTAGGCAGTATACTTTTTTATTCTTTTCCGGATGCACCCTATTTTTAGGTTTTCTTAGCTAATGTTTTTTTTATTAAATTGTAAATCCTCTTTTCTCTTTTCGAGTAAGAAAAATTAAAAACTTTTATAAATACGAGACGTCGGAGAATTTTTTATGAGAAAAATTTGCGTTATAAATCATAAAGGTGGAGTTGGAAAAACTACTACTGCTGTTACATTAGGTGCAGGACTTGCTAGAGAAGGACGAAGAGTTCTTATTGTAGATTTAGATCCTCAAGGAAACGTTACGACTTGTCTTACATGTAGTCCAAGAAAAGACATTTTTGACTTGCTTTTTCAAAAGGCATCAGTTGAAGAATGTATTGTATCACTTGGTAAAAATTTAGATGTCATTCCAAGTAGAGAAACTTTAACAAAAGCTGAAACTTTACTTCATTCTACAACAAACAAGCAATTCTTACTTAAGCAAAAGCTAAAAGGCATTGAAAAACATTATGATTATGTAATTCTTGATTGTCCGCCTTCCTTAGGTTTATTGAATCAGAATGCAATATTATTTTCTGATGAAGCATTTATTCCAGTTTCAACTGATTATTTAAGTTATGGTGCACTTGGAAAAATGATTGAAGCCATTAATGATATCAATTCTTACTTTGATCATAGTTGTCAAGTTACAAAAATTATTCCTACTAAATTTGATAAGCGTAGTAAGACTGATAAAGACGTTTTAAACTTAATTAATAGTGAGCATTATGGATTAGTCTCAGAACCAATTAGAATCTGTTCTAAGTTAAAAGAAGCTCCTAAAATGGGTCAATCTGTCTTTAAACACGCTCCATCTTCAAGAGGCTCAAAAGATTACACTGTTTTAGTAAGACATGTAATGTATGATGAACCCAAAGAAATGTATGAAGCTAAGGCTAATAATTAATTATTTTTTTTTATTAAGTTATTATATTTCTAATTATTTTTTTGAATAAACTACTTTTATTTAAAATTACCAGTTAGTTCTAAATGTGATTTAAGTTGTTCAGTACTCTGGAAGTTTTCATATTTATTTCCATCAATAATTATTGTTGGAGTCATTGTAATTCCATATTTTCTCTTAATTGTTTGAATTGATTCTGATTGTATATTATAATCAAATGAGAAAACTTCTAATTTATCTTGATAGTCTTTTTTTAGATATGATAAAATAAACCCTTGTTTTTCACAAGATGGGCATTCTTCTGGCACATTGGAATAAAAATATAAAATTAAACTTTTATTCTCTTGACATTTTTCAATTATTGTTTTTTCAAAAAGCCACTGTCTTAATTCTAAAAGTTGATAGTAATTTTTTAGTTTAATTACTTCTGCATCATTTTTACCAAGCGTATTTTCCATATATTCAAGTTTGGATGACAAATCATATAATTTTTGCGTAGTTAAACTACTATTAATATAATTACAAGGGTCTTTTTCAATCAAAGAAAATTGTACTTCTAAATCTAAAGTATCTGTTCTAAAACTTTCCTGTAGGTCTTTTAATTCATTTATTTTTACAGAGCTAAAGTAATTTCCAATGCTAATTCCTGCAATAAAGATAATAGCAGTTAAAAGGAAAACTAGTAAATATTTATGTCCATCAATTTTTTTTCTATCGCTCATTTTGATATCTCGTATTCTGATTCGCTTTTATGGCCCCATGCCACATTTTTCTTGGTGATAAAGCAGAACCATGCCGCAATCCACCAAAATGCATAAAGCCAAGGGTATATAACGATGAAAGTAACGTATGATTTAAATAGGTTTTTCTCTTTAGCAAATTTTTTGGCAAATAAAATAACTGCTAAAGATATAATAAATGATGCGGCACCTAATATTACTAAAGGTCCTGTGTTAATAAAAAAGCTGTCGAACTTAAAATCTATCAATTTCATTATGTCGAAATTGATTTGTCCATAATTAATCATGTTAATTATGAAGCGTTTTGAGGAAATAAAAAGAGTATAAATTAATATTGCTGATAATAAAAATACGCTTATAAAACTTGACGGTAAAATAAACAATCCTAGGTTTCCTTGTTTTCTTGAAAATAAATGTTTATAATCTGCAACATTAGATACAAATCCATTATACCATCTTAATCTTTGCTTATATAAACTTTTAAAATTGCTTGGGCCATGCGTATATACATATGCATCAGTTGCATTTTCAATAACTAAATTATTAGTAATAATTCTTAGTGCTACTTCGATATCTTCTGTCATATGCGCATTTCTATAATTCCCGTAATTGTCAAAAAAAGACTTTCTATAAATTGTAAAAGGTCCTGGAGTTACATTTTGACTGCCTATATCTGCAAAAACTCTTCTTAAAAAAACTCCTAAGATAAATTCTATGCTTTGAATTCTTCTTAAAATTCCTTTAGGATTATTTATTATTAAAGAAGGGGTTACTGCGACAGTTTTAGTTTGATCTTTGCCATTCTTGTAGAAATGAGTTATTAATTTTTTCAAAGAATCTTTTGCTACAGTGCTGTCTGCATCAAGTGCTCCTACAAATTCAGCAGTAGTTTTAGTAAGTGCAAAATTTAGTGCAGTGTGCTTACCTCCGTTTTCTTTTTTGTAAATCGTAATTCCTTTATTTTCAAATTTTTTTGCTTCTAAAAAAGTATTGTCTTTACTTCCATCATCAACTACTATTATTTCAAGTTGTTTTTTTGGATAATCTAGTTCAAGTAAAGAATTCAGTGTTTTAGCAAGAGTTTTTTCTTCATTAAAGCAAGGCACTATTATACAAACTTTTGGAAAAGTTATTTTTTTAACATTAGTCTTTTGATTTCCCCAGTTTTCATATATTGTAATTAGAAAGAAGATAGTTGTAAATAGACCGAAAAATGTAGCTATATAAAATAATATTGCTCCTAAATCTAACATCATGTGTACGTATTGTTCTTTTTTGATTGTTTTTAAACATTATGTATATATCGTATGTGCGTTTATAAATAAATCTTGATTTACTTTTTTTGCTTGTTTTTAGCAAGATTTGCGCTAGTGGAATTTCATTTTCTAGTAGATACACTATTGAATGCAAAGATATAAAAACACCATAGCAAATTATAAGTAAAAAGAGTTAATTATTATTTTATTTCATAAATATAGTTTATCATATAAAAAAAGAGGTGTTGAAAGATTTTTGGCCATAACAAGTATGTAGCTTATTTTAGTATGGAAATTGGCTTAGATCCAAGACTTCCTTCATATGCTGGTGGTTTAGGTATTCTTGCAGGTGATACTGTAAAATCTTTTGCTGATCTAGGTGTTCCAATTATTGCAGTTACTCTTCTAAATGAAGAAGGTTATTTTCATCAAGACATTGATTCAGAAGGAAATCAACATGAAATTCCAGTTGTGTGGAAAAAAGAAGATTTCTTAACTAAAATTCCAGAAAAAGTTAAAATTCAAATCGAAGGAAGAGACGTTTATATTGGTGCTTGGACAAGAGAGGTTCATGGTATAAATGGCCAAATAGTTCCAGTTATTTTCCTTGATGCAAATCTTCCTGAAAATTCAGACTGGGACAGAAACATAACTAAACACTTATATGGTGGAGATAGATGGTACAGACTATGTCAAGAAATCGTTCTTGGTATTGGCGGATTTAAAATGTTAAAAGAGTTAGGCTATGATGGCGATGAAAGTTCTAAAGAAATAATCAAATATCATATGAATGAAGGTCACGCTGCATTTTTAGTAATTGAATTATTAGAAGAATTAAAAAATAAATTTCCTAATCGAAATAGTGAATATTATTATGAGAGTGTAAGAGAAAAGTGTGTATTTACTACTCATACTCCAATTCCTGCAGGTCATGATATTTTCGAATATAGTTTTGTTGAAAATGCACTTCGAAATAAAGTGCCAGAAGAAATAAAAAAAGGAATTCATGATGGTAAGTTTAATATGACTATGCTTGCACTTAAATTTTCTAAACATGTAAACGGTGTTGCAAAAAAACATGGTGAAGTATCAAGTTTAATGTTTCCAGGATATCAAATTGATGCAATTACAAATGGTGTTCATTCAGTAACTTGGACTGGAAATGCTTTCAAAAGTCTTTATGACGAATACATTCCAGGTTGGAGAAAAGATAGTTTTATGCTTAGATATGCTCTAAATATTCCTCCTGAAAAAATCTGGCAAGCTCACGTAGCTCAAAAAAAGGAATTAATTGATTATGTAAATAAAACTATGAACAAGGGATTCGATTATGATTCTTTAACAATTGGTTTTGGAAGACGAGTTGCTCCCTATAAGAGAATTGATTTCTTAGCAAGAGATTTAAGTCGACTAAAACAAATTAATCACAAAGGAAAAATTCAAATTATTGTTGCTGGAAAAGCTCATCCAAGTGATACTTTAGGAAAAGAATTATTAAAAGAAATGACTCAAATAATTAAATCAGTTGAAAATGAAATTAATATTGTATTTTTGCCAAACTATGAAATGTGGCTTGGTCAATTAATGACATCAGGTGTAGATATTTGGCTTAACACTCCAAAGCGACCTCAAGAAGCATCTGGTACATCTGGAATGAAAGCAGCTCATAATGGAGTTTTAAATTTCTCAATTTTAGATGGTTGGTGGATTGAAGGTCATGTTGAAGATGTAACTGGCTGGAGTATTGGTGCAAAAGCAACAGAAGTTGTAGATGAAATTCAAGAAGTAAATGATTTCTACAATAAACTAGATACAAAAATAGTTCCCTTATTTTACAACAACAAAACAGAATGGGTAAGAATGATGTTGCACAGCATAAGTCATAACGCCTCCTTTTTCAATACTCAAAGAATGGTCTCTCAGTATGTAACTAACTGTTATTTTTCTTAATTTTACTATTTGTTATTTTTCATTAAATATATTCTAGTTTATTTCAAATGCCTGATAAATTATACTGCCTGATCATGAGCTAATAATACGTATTAATTTAAGGAGCAGCGAGGAACGCATAGTGACGAGCGTTGCGACAATTCTTGAGCGCCAGCGAAATAAAAGCAGTAGAGCGAATTGGCAGTATAATTTAGAACATGCAGAAAAGTTAGTTATATACAACAATTTTCCTAAATCAAAAAGAACCTTATATTCCAAGAATTGCTCTAGCAATTAATATTCCAAGTCCTAGTCCAACAACTAATCCGAATAAGAATTCTGCAACTCTTGCATTAGCTGGAATATCGGTTGAATCTTTCCAATGTTTTAATTCTAATTCTTCTTCATTAACTACTTTAGATTCAAAATTGATATTTTTTTGAAGTTTCTTTAGTTCTTGCTCAACAACTTCGACTTCCTTTTCAAGAGCAGGTGAATTTTCAGCTGTTGCTTCATCTTCAATTTTCTTTAGTTTTCCTAATTCTTCTTGAATAATTTTGCTATTTTCTTCTTCAATTATAGAAATTGCAAATTCAATTCTTGCACTAATTAAATCAATTATTTCTTCTTTAGAAGCAGCTAACTTCATATCCTTAGCTAATGTATCGTCTTGAACACAAGTTTCAACCCACTTAGCAAAATCATTTTTATTATTAGAAACATGATGTTGAAATTCAACTTCTTGCATTTTTTCTAGTTCAGTTCTTAAGTCAATTATACTTCTAACTTTTCTTAGTCCATTCTTATGAAGTAAAAACTCTTGACCTTCAGAAACATCAGATAATATCTTCTTTGCAAAATTTTTCATCTTAACTAGAAAACGATTTCTCCCCTCTTCGCTTCCTTAAGCTTACTTATTGCGATTGATATTTATAAAGTTTATTGGCTGATTTGAAACTATTAGAGAATGGTTAAATTATTAAAACAGCTATTTTTTTATTTAAATTCATGAACGTCCCTTATTTAGATTTATTAACAGAAGCAAGAAATTTTTTAGAGCATGATATTCCAGAGTTTCCAATCTTAAAATGTCAGGTTGCTTCTAGATTTGTTAATCTAGTTTTTGGTTTTGAAGAAGTTGCTGGATATTATCATGGAAGAATTGATGGTTTTAAAAATAGAGTTTCCGAATCTCATGCTTGGTCATACGACAAGACCTTGAATTTATATTTAGATATTACTATTGATCAATTTACTAAAAATTTACCACGGGTCTTAATCACAACAGCTCCTCACCCAATATTAAAACCTGTTTCTGAATTTACAGATGAACAAAAAAGTTTACTTAATGAAGAATTAGATGAGACTCTTGAACAATTGGTTTCAGATTTTCAGAAAATGCATTCAGAAACATTGTCATATTTAGATTGCAGTAGGATTTCTTTAAACTCATATAATTGATTTTATTGTTATTTTTGCTATTTCTGACTATAATTAATATCTTATCTACTCACAATTACCTTTATAAACCCCTCCTCTTTCCGTTAAGATACAGCCGAATGGATTTGGGTCTTCCAAGTCCGCACAACAGAAGGCAATAAAGACTGTTGAACTAACGTTCTCAGTATTACATAACATGGAAACAAACGAAGAATTTCAAGTAGCAGAAAACTTGCTTATAGAGCAAGAAACATACCTTAAAGCTGGTATACACATAGGAACAAAATTTAGAACAAAGGATATGATGCCTTTTATTTACAAGACAAGATCAAATGGTCTTTCTGTTTTAAATTTACAAAAAATCGATCAAAGAGTTCGAGCTGCAGCTAATCTAATGAGCAAATTTAAGCCAGAAGAAATAATTATCTGCTGCCGAAGAGAAAATGGTTGGAGAGCAGTTAAAAAATTCCAAAAATTTACTGGAATCAAAACTTTTGCAGGACGATACCCTCCAGGAATCTTAACTAATCCAAAATTAGAAACTTTCATTGAAACAAAATTGATTTTTGTTGTTGATGTATGGCCAGACAGAAATGCAATTAATGATGCAATTCTATCCGGAATTCCAGTAATCGCATTAACTGATACAAACAATCAAGCAAACAACGTTGATTTAATTGTTCCGTGTAACAATAAAGGTAAAAAGAGTTTAGAATTAATCTTTTACTTAATTGCAAAAGAATACTTATTACAAAGAAAGATGGTATCCAGTGTAGAAGAAATGCCTTTCAAGATAGAGCATTTCGTGGAGGAATAAAATGACAAGTAAAACAACATCCGCAATTCCAAATTGGAAAAAGAAAAAATGGTATGACCTTGTAGCACCTCCTATTTTTGCAGAAAAAGTAGTTGGAGAAACAATGTGTGAGTCTCCCGAGGCTTTATTGAACAGAACTGTTGAAGTAAATTTAATGAACTTAACAGAAAATCCTAAAAAACAAAGTTTCAATATGAAACTTAGAGTTGTTGAAGTTAGAGATAACAAAGGACTTACAAAGCCAATTCAAATAGAAATGCTTCCCGCATATACAAGAAGATTAATCAAAGGCGGAAGAGACAGAATCGATCTATCTTTCAAAGCAACTTCTAAAGATGGCGTTGTATTAAGAGTAAAACCTTTAATTATACCTAAATCTAGAATTAACAGATCTTTATGTGCTGGTATGCAACTTGCATGTATCAACTTCATGACTAAATTTGTTATAGAAAATAATTATGAAACAGTATTTAGTGAAGTATCTAGATCTACAATTCAAAAGGATTTGAAAAGAGCAGTTGACAAAGTATTCCCAACTAAAATGGTTGAAATACGAATGATTGAAGTAGAACTTGTTAATGGTGTTAGAAGCATCAAAAGCGAATCTGCAGTAGCTAGCGATGTAAAAGTTGAAGTTGCTCCTGTAGCAGAAGCTGTTGTTGAAGAAAAACCAAAACACAAAAAAGCTGAATCTAAAGAAGAATCCGAAGAGTAAATCTCTTCTTTTTTTATTTTTTTAATGTTAATTTAATTCTATGTTATAATTATTAGAATTACTGCACTTCATTTTCAAAAGTATTCTGCCAATTCGCTTTTCTTCTTAAAGTTCGCTAGCGCTCACAATAGTCGCGACGCTTCTCGCTATGCGCTCGTCGCTGCTCCATTTAGTCATACTTTATAACCGCTCATAATCAGGCAGTATACTTTTGGATTGTATTTGAGCAATTGTCATGCGGTTAGTATAATTTTAAAAATTAAAAAAAGCATTATTTAAACATCCGCAATTATATCAATTGATTCAGTAGTTGTCAAAAATGCTTCTTTCATGATATCTTCTACAATATAGTATGGCATTATTTCTTTTGCATGTAGTGCTTCTAATTTTTCAGTAAATTGATTGTGTTCTCTTAAGTCTCTAAATAATACTTCAATCATAAAATCTGAATTATTACTGATTCTATAAACAGTATTTACTCGATGATGTGCGTGTAAAAATTTTAAAATTTCATCTCTGTGATCTTTGTCTGACTTAAATGCCATCATTACTTTTATTGCAAATCCTAGTCTTTTGAAATCTAATATTGCTGTATGTTTTAAGATTAAATTTCCGCTATATCTTTTTAATCTATCATATATAGTACTAACTGGAATTCTTAGTCTTCTAGATGCAGTTGTTAAATTTTCTCTTGCGTTTCTTCTAAATTCAGAAACAATTTGAAGTTCCTTTTTGTCAATTAACATTTCGTTCATTATCTCCCCCACCCGCTATTAATTATAATATACTAGTGATAGAGGGGGTAGCATATAAACATTTTTTCGCTGCAAAAACCGTCAGGTTCAGAAAAATCCTGAACCATTTATAAACGAACTGGTTTTTCACTTAATTCCTGAAACAAGTTTTAAATATTCAAACAAATTACTTGATATTATGAAGTTAGATTACGAAATATTATCTTTATTTAAAGGAACTCCTGAAAGAGAATTTTCTACATCTGAAATTATTGAAAAACTTTATCCTGATGAATATCAGAACCTAAATTCTAAATTAGAAAGTGCTGACATATCAAATGATGCTAAAAAAGAACTTCGTAATGATCTTTCTATGCTACACAGGCGTGTTTTATATCATATTTCTAGTCTTGTGAAAAAAGAACTGCTAGTTGTTACAAAAGTTGAAGATAAGGGAAGAAAATTTTTTGCATTAGCAATTCAAGAAGGTGAAGAATTAGTAATTGATAGCTTTAAACGAAAAATAGTAATAACTCGTTCGTCTAGTCCAGTTCTTCCTTTAGGAGATATTGAAGAAAAAAAATTGGCTTTTCGAGTTGAACCAAGTAGTTTTTTTGATAAAGTAAATGCACTATTAATTGAATGTGATAAATTTCAAGAATTAGACCCATTATATGATTTAATCTATGAACTATTTTCAGAAGTAAATGATGTCATCGGTCTAAATAACTTTGAATTAATTCTACAAAATTTTGAGTCTACAAAAATTCTTCAATTCTTTGCAAAATTAGGTGAAGAATGTGAGTCTTATGATAGAAGAATTTCTTGTATAATAGATTTTACAAAAGTGACTAATAATGAAAAAATAGGTGACTTTTTTAAAAAGAATTTAGCTAATTTAAATGAGCGTATATTATTTGTATTCGATGTAACTTCAAGAGAAGTCATCGCAAAAAGTGATTTATTGGAATTGATTATTGATTGTTATTCTTTAAATAAAAGAAAACTAAATATAAAAAATGATGACTTAAATAAGCCCCCTTATATCATCGGAAAAGCTGGTCCTTATTGCTTTGCTCAAAAAGAATGGCAAAAATATCAGCAAAAACATCAATCAACTAGTATCGGCCTTATCTGTGCACAGTCTTCAATTGTTTCTGACATTTCTGAGTTTTATGCGCAAAACCCTTCTGCAAAAGATTTCAAAGAACATGTATTAAAATTAGCAAAAGCCTTATTTATTTCAAATGCTCATCAAAGAAAAAGCACATTTAAGACATTTAAAAAATTAGGTAAACATTTAGAAAGTTGGCAAACTTTTGAATACAGTAAAAATTACATCAGATTTTGGAATTTTGAATTCGGAAAAACAGAAGAAGAAGCTTTATTCTTTTTAGAAACATTGGATGAAATAAAAAGAGAAGTTGATTTATTCTCCAAAAATCAAGAAACTATTTATCTTTCTTGTGGAATGCCAACTGCATTTAAAATAGGTTTTTCAATGGCTTACAAAAACTTCGATAAAGATATTCCTTTAGAAGAACAATTTCAACCTATTAATATTTCAACTACTAAAGATTTATATTCCCCTGCAATGAAAGAAAGATTGCGTATACTAGAAAAAGCAGCACAATTATTTGATGGTGGATCAGAAGTAAAGTTTATCCACATCGGCAATGAAAGAAGTGTTGATGTACTACGTGAAATTAACACTATTTTAAATTCCCATAATGCTCCTTTTTTTTGTTGTAGCTTCAAAAATCCAACTGGAATTAATATGAATTTAACTAATTTTTTTAATTAAATATAGTTGATTATTAATTGATTAATAATAATGATGATAGTAATTGATTAAGTTACTAAACAGAATTAACGCAAGCATAATAAGGATAATAAAAATGGAACTAACTGATAATTCAGCAAAACAACTTTGGATTGATGCACTTAAATATATAATGTCGCATGGAGATGAATTTATAGATTCATCAGGAAGAACCTCTAAAGAATGTCTTCGTTTAAGTTTGACTTTAGAAGAATTTTCTGACGTAAGAGTTCCAATTGAAAACTTGGCTAACTATAAAAAATGGCTTTATCCGAGAACAAAAGAAATTGAATCTATTATTTTAGAAAGAGACTTAGGTAAATCTTATGCCTACTCTTATGGAGAAAGAATTTTTGCATTTGGAAATAAAACTTTAAATCAAATTGATAACTTTGTAATTCCTATATTAAAAAAAGATAGGAAATCAAGAAGAGGAATAGTTACTCTTTGGGATCCAGAAAAAGATTCTCTTGTAGAAGGTTCTGTAGCTCCAGGATTAATCACAATTGATTTTAAAATAAGAAAAAACAAACTTCATATGAGTGCAATTGTTAGAAGTAATGATATTTTCATTGGCTGGCCTGCAAATCTTTATCAACTATTTTGTCTTGGCAAATATGTGGCAGAGAAATTAGATGTCCCACTTGGAGTAATACATACTTTCTCAACATCAGCTCACGTATTTAGTGAGAATTATGACGATATTAAAGAACTTATAAATTAATTTTCCATCGCTCTATTATATCGGTAGAAAATTCAATACATCAAAACTTTTTAAAAACATAACGGACTCATACTCCTCAATAGAATCTTGGAATTTTTCTCTTAAGTCTGATAACAGTTCGTGTATTTCAACAGAGTTTTTTACACATATTCTAAATTCAATATCTGCATATCCTACATAATTCATTACACTTATTACTTGAGGTAATGTTTCAAGATATGCGCGTATCATATCCTTTTTGTTGACACTAGTTTTCAAGAATATTCTATGGTGGGAAAATCCGAGTTTTTCATAATCGATATTTATTTTATATGCTGCAATTATGCCTCTTTTCTCCAGCTTCTTAATTCTAGAAATAATTGCATTAGGTGATAGTTTCAGTTTAGCGGCAAGTTCAATCGAAGGTATTCTAGAATTTATTGCTAGATTTTTAATTATCTCTACATCTTCGTTGTCAACAATCTCATTTTTAAGCACGTCTCCTATTTTTACTGGGGGGATATTTTGATCATAAAGGAATTTCTGTCCAAGATAATTGCAATTCACTTCCACTGTTATAGATTTTTCTTTAATATATTTATTAAATTTTTCAGTAATTTCATTAAATTGATTGTAGAAATCTAGAGTATCTTTAGCCCAAATACCAGTAACTAAGTCCCACTTTCCATATAGCTTTATTACGACGCCAACATTTTTCGTACTAGTCAACTTAGTGATAATCTCTTGCTCTATTTCCGAAGTTATGTTATGAAATTTTATCCACACTATGTGGATGAGATATCCGAGCTTATAAGTATCTACAAGTGCATAACAGTTTTTTATTATCCCTTTTTTTACAAGATTCTCAAAGCGATATCTAACTACCTCTTTACTTGTTTTCAGTTTTTTCCCGATCTTTGAAAACGATTGACGAGAATCTTTATCCAGCTCTGCGAGTATTTTTGTATCTGTTTTATCCAGTATGTCCATTTTTCAAAGCACTTTCTTATCATTATGAACTCCAAGTATATAAATATTGCGTTTTGATAAAAAAAATCGAAGAAAGTTTTATTTATTACTCCTGCGCCCCTTAATTCATGATAATTAAAGATGTACAAACAGAAAAAATAGCAAGCGCTTATGCGTTACAAGATGGATGGTCTAGCTTTGGTAATTATAGAGAGTCTAGAATCGAGCTAGAAAGAAAAGGATTTAGATTAATTTCACTTGAAGAACTTGCTAAATTACATATTGCTAAAGGAATAAATGTAAAATACAAAGAAATCAGAAAAAAATGCAAAGATGTAAGATATCCTGATGGGACAAGAGTCGCTAAAGACTTTCAGAATAATGGCGCATATGTTCAAGAGGGATACTTATGGCTTCCAGGAAATGAAATGTATCTAATCCGAACACTCCCAGTGCCTCTAGATGAGAATAGGGAGACAAAAGAAGATATGGTCAAAGGAATCGTAAGAAATCTAAATCCTGAACAAATTAAAGAGTGTCTTAAGGATTCTTGCTGTTTAAATGGTTGTGCAGATTATATCCACATAGAGGAGATGGGTAAAAGCGATATATTAAAATTTGCATTTGGAAAAAAAACATTAAAAGACTATGTAGATTTATTTTTAAAAACTCGTAATGAACGTTATCCTTGTTATGGAATGCACATAAGAGGGCCTTCCCGTTATGCTGATTCTAGATCAGAGGTTCCATATGCAGGACCTATTTTTTTCGGTGGAATTTTTAATGCTAAACCTAGCAACTTAGATTGTTCTATCGGAAGTAGTTATGTTGGTCCATATACTCCAAGATTTTGCAGAGGAATAAAATATCTAAATGATGAACCTCCTGAAGAATCCTAAAAACTTAAGCCTTATCCTTCTCAATATTAACAATTTCTACCTGAGGTTGATGATGTGCTCGAAGTTCCTCATGTTCATGATGATGAATTTCAGATTCTTTTTTAGGTTCTAAATTATTGGCGTTGCTGCCGTTACTATTGTTTTTATTAATAATTTTTCCATTTCCATTCTTCTTCTTGAACATCCAATCAATTCCCAAGTGTGAAGTCATTGCCTCATCATGTTTGTGATCCATTTCTCTAAGTTTAGTAATATCATGGATTTTTTTGGTAATTACTTTATTAATATCTGTAGTATAATCTTCAAGTAAAACTGAAACTTGTTGTTCATTAACATAAGTTGGATAAATTACATAATCTGCTCCTACTTCATATAATGCAAGTGCATTCTTCAAACTTTTCGCAGTTACAATTGTTACACAATGTGGATTTCCAGTTTTAGCATTATTAATAATCATTTTAGTTTCTTCTAAATCAATTATACTAGATACAATTAAATCTGTTTTCTCGAAGTTAAGATGATTGAAAAAATATGGATTTGCCACAGAATTATATACATAATGTATTTTTTCTTGTTTTAAAATTTCAATATTAGAAGGATCATTTTCAATTACTAACATTTTTTTACCCATGCCATTAAGTTTCTCAAATACTTCTTTTCCAATATCATAATATCCAAAAAACAATATGTTATAGTTGCTTAAATCTAATTCTTCTTCTTTAGGAAGTTCTTTTGCAACAGCTTTATCTAATTTATTAAAGTACTCTCTAAATTTATTAGTCATTTTGTTATATATTGTTTTATCATATTTGATCATATAAGATGAAACCACCATACTAATAATTACTGACAGAATACTTATTGTTGCAATGTCATTAGATATAGTTTTCATTAATACTCCTGCCGCAACAATAATTATTCCGAATTCACTCATTTGTGCTAAATCAATTCCAGTTGTAGCAGATATTTTGGTATCGTATCCTCTGTTTCTTAAAGTAGCATAAATAATAAATGGTTTAAGTATAAAACTTAAAAGACAAATAACTGCAATGAATGCTACGATTTTAAAATTAAATCCAAATGTCATTTGAAATCCAAGTCCGACGAAAAAAAGCATGTTAAAGAATGTAATAAGTGGTTTTAATCTTCCAGCAATTTCTGTTTTATAGTTGCTGTTCGCAATAGTTACTCCTGCAATGTATGCTCCAATTGTTGTTGAATATCCAAGTAATGGTGAAATCTCAACGAAGAAAAAACAAATACCTAAACTAAATATAAATAATAGTTCTGGATATTTTACTGCAAATTTTAATAAATAATTAAGAATATATTTCGCGAAAATAAATGCTGTACCTATTAATAAAATTCCTCCTATTGGAACAAAGACCACTTTTGTCCACGAGCTTTGTTGAAGTAAACTTAAAATTGTTAATGCTAAAATTGCAAGGATATCTTGAACAACAAGTATACCGAAAGTTATTTTTCCTTGAATTGTCGTCGTCTCTTTTTTATCTTCAATCCATTTTGCAACAAGTAAAGTGCTTGAGAACATGAATAATATTGCTAAATATACTGATTCAATTGCACTAAATCCGAACATCCATGAAACTCCATATCCTGCTGCAAAGAAAAACACTGACTGCCATATTGTAGAAATCAGAATGTCTTTTCCTAAATATTTTAGATTTTTAAAATCAAACTCAAGTCCCATTAAAAATAATAAAAATGTTATTCCTAATTCTGATAATATAATTATCTGTTCTTTTCCTGTACCGCTTTCTGCAACAAAAATAGAAAATGTTACTCCTGACAAAATATATCCTATAATTATTGGCTGTTTTAGCCATTTAACTATAAATGAGAAAATTACTGTAACAAGCAATATTAATCCAAAAATTTGTATGAAATTCATTTTTATTGTCCTTCTTTTATATTATTATTTATTGATTTTTTTATTTATTGATTTTTTTATTAGTTGATTTTTTTAGTAGTAGTTGATTAATTATGCATGATTAATTGCGATTTGTGTCAGCCAATTTTAAAATTATAAATTATGTATGGCCCGCATCTTTAGCCCGAGGGGCCACACAATAATTACAATCTAGTATACTATTTTGTATATTGGTTTTATAAAGATATTGGTCTTTTAGTGTATATTTTTCAGTGTGTTTTATCTGCGCAGTGACTATTTTAGCCGAATTTTGGATAATCTTTATAAAAAGTTACTTTTGCCATTAAAATATGATTGAAAAACTAGTTAGAAATATGCTTTTATCAGGATTGATATTTGTGGCACCTAATGTAAGTGCTACTCCTTGTCATTTATCTCAAAATTTATCTTCTAAACGTATGGTTGCATCTAGGTCGTTTTCTTCTTCGTATTTTGCAAATTATCCAAGTCGGAATATGTATTCAATAAATAACTATGACTTTGGGAGAAAATCTCTAATTTATCCAGATGATATAAGTTCAAATGACTATAAACGTATAGAAAGTGCTCTTTTAGCTCCTACTCCTTTAATTGATACGTGTAGAGTTGCACAAACAGGTTATCTTCAAAAAATTGGTTTAGGTTTAAACCTGCTAAGAATGTTTGAAGTAGTTTCTGTAAATCTAGGAAAATATGCTAGCGATTCAGAATCAAAACCTGACTTTATTGTTCCAGTTATTTCTAAAAGGTTTTAAGTCCATATTTAATTATTATTTCAGTTCATACAATTTCAATACTTCTTCTTCTATAAAATGCATTTTACCTGGAATAATTAAACAATGAATTGGTTCTCCAAAATTATATTCTATCAATTTAGCAATAGTTCCGTATACGATTTTCTCAGTTTTACTTCCAAGTCTAGCCACACCTATAACTTTAGTATCTTTAGAAATCAACTTATGTTTATGTTCATGTTCAAGTTCTAAGAATTGTTCAAGTGCTTGATTAACTGTCATAAATCTTGGAGGTAAATTTTTATTTGTATCCGTATTTCCTTTAAGGATATCTTCTTTAGATGGTTCTGCAATTTTAATGTCAAGTAAAACTAATGTGTGAAGTCCTATGCTAAGATTATCTTTTAATGCTGTATAAGGAGTTGCTGGTTTCCAATCTTTGTCAAAGAAGACCATGCTAGTAGTTTTACCAAACTTATATAGCTCAAGTCCGACGTTTCCGACTGCATTAATTATAGATGCATTATTTATGATTTGGACTTCAATCCCTTTTAGTTTTGCTCTTAGAAATAAATCCATGTGTGTTGTAGCACCAAATACATCTCCAACAACTAAAAATGCTACTCTGTGATTTTTTGCTTGATCTAACATAGTTTCTGCATCACTTTCAACAAGATTTCTTGAAGCAAGGATGATTTTTTTACCATAATATAATTCTAACTCTTCTTTACTAGAATGAGTTAAAATAGATGTATAGTGCTCTAAATAAACATATTCTGAAGATCTAATAGCTTCAAGCCCCTTTACAGTAATATCTGTTTTATCGCAAAGCCCTATTCCTATAAAATTAAGTGTCATATTAACATGTAGGATATTATTCTGGGTTAAAAATATTGCTTTTTCAAGTAAGTTCTCACTTATACTAATCTGTATTTAGTAAATTATATAAAACCCTGGCGTTTATGTGCTAGTGTTAATGACTAATTAACATAGGGGGTAATAAAATGATTTTTGGAACAATAATGTGGATAATTGCTGTATTATGTGCAGTATGGGTAATTGTAGATGTATTTACAAATAAGCCAAAAATGAAACAAAACATGAAAATTGTTTGGACTGTTTGTGCTGTTTTATTTAATATAATCACTGCAATAGTTTATTATTTCGTTGAAAAGAAGTAAATTTTTAATTTAATTTTTATTTTATGTTTTTTATTTTTTATCGTCTTCTAAAAAAATATTTTCAACTATTATTCTCAATATGATATTTGTTTGTATACTTAAACTTCTGAAATAGTCGTTCATAAGGTTTATAAAGCAATATTTCTTTATTAAATCATGGTAGAATTTGCATTTAAAGACAAATTATTTGGCAAGGAAGTAGAGATAATTTTGTCTGATGTTGATGCAGAAAATGGTGAAATATTCGCAAAAATGGCTTATCAAAAAGGGCTGGCTTTGCAAAAAATATTCAATGTTTTTGATGAAAATAGTGAGTTATCAAACTTAAACAAAAAATTGGGTTTAAATAAAAGTCAAAAAGTATCTGCTGAGCTTTTAGAAGTTATAACTAAAGCAAAATATTTTTCAGAATTAACCAATGGGGAATACGATGTAAGTCTTGGAAAGTTATTTTTAGCAAGAAAGAAAAAATTAGTTGAACCTGATATAATTTGCACTTACAAAAACATTCAAATTGATAAAAATTGTATTTCCTCTGACAATTCCGATGTTTTAATTGATCTTGGGAGTATTGCAAAAGGATACATTGGTGATAAAATAGCTGACGTTTTAATTGCGGAAGGGATTTTAAACGGCTACGTTGATGCACGAGGGGATTTAAGAGCTTTTGGGGATAAAATGTACCAAATTGGACTTGCTCATCCTAGAGAAAAAAACTCAATAATTTTAGAATTAAATCTATCTAATTGTGGTATTGCAACATCTGGTGATTATAATCAATTTTATGGTGATTATAGTAAATCCCATATTTTCAAAAGTAAGGATCTTATATCCGTTACAGCAATTGCTCCAACATTAATGGAAGCAGACGTATTTGCTTCAGTTATATTTGTCTCAAATAGGGTTTTAAGAGAAAAGCTTTTAAATGAAAATAAACAAATTAAAGCAATTACTATCGACAAAGAACTTAATATAAAATATTATAATGGTTCTGATAAACTGGTTGTAAATGCAAAAAATAATAATTAAAAATATAATTACTACAAAAATTATTACGGGCAAAATTATTTTAAGTAAAAAAAGTAAATAAAAATGAATTATAAAAAAATATTAGGATGGACTGTACTTTTGGCAATAAGTTTTTTACCTATTATTCCTTGGCTATTAACTGGTCAAACTGCTCAAAATTTAAATAATTATGTTGACATAACTCATGCTTTTGGTCAACTTTGTGGACTAATTGGAATGACTATGTTTGCACTTACTTTCATTTTATCAACTAGGCTTAAATTTATTGAAGATACTTTTGGAGGATTAGATAAAGTTTACATAGTACATGCAGTTATGGGCGGTACTTCTTTGATTATGATTTTATTTCATCCGATATTTTTAGTTATGAAGTTTATTCCTTCACAGCTTAATTTAGCTGCTAGTTATCTTTTACCTGGTCAACATTTTTCAGTAAATTTAGGGATATATGCATTAATTGGAATGGTTGCTTTAATAATGATTACACTTTACTCGAAGATGAAATATAATCATTGGAAAGTATCTCATAAATTCCTTGGTTTTATTTTTATGCTTGCAGTATTACATGTATTTCTTGTTAAAAATTCAATAGCTCGTGATAATATATTTGAGGGATACTTTATTTATGCTGCAGTTGTATCAATAATAGGTCTTTGTGGATTTGTTTATAGTATTTTTTTCAAAGGTAAATCTTCAAGCAGATTAAGCTATAAAGTAGAATCTGTGATGAAAAGAAGTGGTGGTGCTTATGAAATAACTATGGTGCCTTTAGCTAAATCTCTTTCATATAAATCAGGTCAATTTATTTTTACACGTTTTTATAATAAAAATATTACAACTGAAGCTCATCCTTTTTCTATTGCTTCAAAATCAAATGATTTAAAGTTAAAAGTAATAATAAAAGGGCTTGGGGATTACACAAGCACTATTGGAGCACTTAACGTTGGAGACAAAGCAATAATTGAAGGTCCTTATGGAAGATTCAATTATGATAGCAATGCTGTTAGTAATATAAATCAAATCTGGGTTGCAGGCGGAATTGGTATAACTCCTTTTATTGGAATGGCAGAAGATTTAAAACAAAAAAAGATGTCTAATTCGATTACTCTTTATTATTCAGTCAAAGAGGAGGCAGAGTTTATTAATATTGATGGTTTTAAGAATATTGAAAAAGCAACTAATGGTAAATTTAAGATAGTTCCTTGGGACACTAAAAAAAGTGGATATCTTAATTTAGATGCAATTTGTAAACAAAATAATTTTAGCAAAAAAGATCTTATAAAAACTAATTTTTATTTATGCGGTCCAAAGCCATTAAAAGATGGAATAAAAAATGCGCTTATCGCATTAGATGTATCTGACGAAAATATTTTCCAGGAGGAGTTTAGTTTCAGATGAGCCTTAAATCAATTTTAGCAATATCCTTAGGAATATGTTTTTTTATATTTGGAAATATATTTTTGTTTGGTTTGGTAAATTCCACTCAATTTTCAATAGCTTATTTTATTTTCATTGTTATTTGTTTTGTAATAATAATTTATTTAACAAGAAAACTATTTGAAAATATATTACATATGTTTGTATTTTTTTTAATATTTGTATTAATATCTGCTTCAATCGCATTTGCTGCGTCAACTCTAAACGTTTTGAATGATGATGTCCTTTTGATTGAATCAGCTAAACTTAGTTTAAATGAAGAGATATCTTTAGCAAGTCAAAATAATGATTATTATTTAACATATGCTGATTACTATACTAAAATAATTGCGCAATATCAAAACAGTTCTGCTCAGTTAGAAAAAGATATTGTACAAACAAAGCTTGATATTGTAAATTCCGCTAGACCTGCAACAGTTGTTTTACCTGTTACTCCTATAGTAATTCCCGAGCCAGTAGTTGAAGAAATAGTTTACCCTGAAGATGTTGTTTACAACGATGATTATGAGAAAGAAGAGGAATATGATGATGATGACTAAACTAAAAGAAATTTTAATTTCAATCATGGCAATTATCTTGATTGCTTTATTTGTAGTTGCAGGATTTTATATGCAAGACAAATCAACAGCATCAAAAGCTGAATTAGCACAACTTTATGCAAAAAGAGAAGACCTGCTTTCACAACAGCAAAAATTAGATGCATTATTAACATCGTTAAATCAAACTTTAGTTGCTGAAATAGCAAGACAACAGAATTTATCAAATGAGTTAACTAATCTTACTGGCCAAAAAGCAAATCTTATTGCAGCAAATAATCAAGTGGTTGTCGCTCCTCCAGTAGTAAATACTACTCCTGCACCAGTTGTTATTACGCCAAAACCAAAGCCAGTGACTAGAGCTTCTTAGATTACAATTTTTCTTTTTTTATTTCTATTTAATTTTAGAACATTATTCTTTCGCCAATTTCCATAATAATTCAAAATTCTTTTTGTATGATTCTGCTATGCTTTTTCCTTTTATTATAATCAGATAATTAGGTTCTCCATTAATAAAGAGATAAACTTTGTTTTGATAAATTACTGTTGCAGTATCGCCGAGATATTCTCCATCAAGTACTCTGTAGTTTATAGATTTTTCTGTGAACTTTTTAGTTCCTTTTTTAATAATTATTTTTTCATTAACTTTCTTTTCTTTTAATATTGTAAAATATTGTTTAAGATAAATTGGTTCAATTTGTTCTAAAATACTCTCGTCAATTCCTGTTATACAAACAGTATCTTTATTTTTTAAATTTGAGACTAAATCCTGAATTAAAGTTTTATAAACTCTTTTTCCCTTATGTAATTCAACACTAATCCCTTCTTGCTTGGATTGAAATAACGTAGATAGTTGTGGTAATATTGAATCCATTTGTTTTATTTTAATTTCGAATTGTTCTCTTAGAACTTTAGGATCTATTGCTTGGAAGTTTTTCTTGTTGTCGACAAGAATCGTATTAATTACTCCTTTCTCTAACAATCTTTCAAGAGTGTCGTAAACATAAGACCTGTGGAGTCCTGTTTTTTCCGCAAGCTTAGTAGGATTTAGAATTCCTTCTCGTATTAAAGTCAAATATATTTTAACTTCGTTGTCGGTTAATCCTAAGTCTTTTAATTCTGTTTCAAACATAATTTAGCATTTGTTATTTGCCTATATAAATTTATCGTAATTTATATTACGACAAAGATTTAACTAGTTGAGAGGTCACTACTTAGATATAACAAAAACAAATTTGTTGAATTAAAAAAGGAGATGCAGAATGGAAAAAGAAATACCGACTCAAGAATCATTGGAGAAAATGGTTAATACTATTAAGACTATGGACTACAAAGATCAGCACGCATACTTAGACAAATTAAAAGAAGTAGCAAAGCAAGCGCATTCGCATAATGAATCATTAAACAATTATGCTAATTTGGATGATTCAAAACGAAACGCCATCGATAGATTTGATTATAACAGCCTAACTATTTTACTAAAATATTTAGTTGATTTTGAAAATATGGCTATAATAACTGATCAAAATAATCTAGAACATCTGCAATATGTGCCTTCAGTAGGACATGTTGATAAGATTCGATGTCCACTTTTGAACTTTGAATCTCAAATGTACTATGGTGTTTGTGATAATGGTTTTTTAATGTTTTATGATTTAAATATGGGAAAATTAGTAGAGTTTCTCACAGAAAAAGTTCAGACGGTAGCAAATCCTAAACTATGTTCGGAGGTAACAAAATGAAGAAACAAATATTAGTAATAGAAGATAATGAAAAGCATATACAAGATGCAAAAGACTTTTTTAGATTAAATCCTGACGTGGATGTAATATGTGCCACAAATTATTTAGAGGCTAGAAACGATATGTTTAAAAAAATTAGCGATGCTAAAACTGGGCGTGATGTGTTATCTAAAGGAAATATTGACGGAGTTATATCGGATATATATTTTCCTTTAAGTTCAAATGAACCATTTGATCAACCAGAACCTATTGGAGTTAGGGTTGCAGTTGAATTAAGTCAATTAAGTATGCCATTTGTTTTAAACACTGCAGGTTATCATCATGGAATAAAATATGAATGGATTAATCAACTTGCAAGGTCTCAAAACTGGAAATTGGTTGACACAGGTAGAGATTATGAAAAAGACTCAGATTCAAAAAACTGGCAAGAAGCATATCAAACACTTGAAAGAATGATTAAATAATTTTTTTATTTAACTTTATATCCTATTTTAGGAAGCATTTCTGAAATCAATTCAAGTGGCATTCCTCTAGTGAAATTATTATAGCTTCCAGTAATTTTTTTTGCAAATGTTGCACTATAGAATTTTAAAGGATTAAATCCTAATGCTGAAGTGTCAAATTTTGGATCTTGATCTAAATATTTATTAATTTCTAAGTCCGTAATTTCTCTCATAAAAATAGTAGTACTAGCGACGTCAGAAAGCACTGTTCCTTTTTCACAATTTATCATGTGCACACCAGTATAAAAATTAAGTTTGTTTCCAGAAAGTGCTTTCAATCTATAGTATGCTACTTGTCGTGATTTAGGTTTTTCCAAGATATGTTTTTTATGACATCCAACAGAATCAAATCCAATAACAATTCCTTCTGAATATTCTTTCGCAATGTGTTCTGCTTTTAATTTCGCTAAACATTTAACAAGCTTTTTTGGATCAGTCGGTCTTCCTTCAAAACGCTCGTCTACATTACTGCTTTGTGCAATAAATTCTAAATCAAGATAATCGAATGCTTTTAATCGAAATGGTGATGATGTAGCTAAAATTAATTTTGTCATGCTAAAGGGTATTTCAAAAATACTTATAAACGTTTTGTCT
>CAZKZU010000021.1:27662-27944 GCA_964557345.1 uncultured Methanosarcinales archaeon | reverse complement strand
TTGGTACTGGATTTGAGATTGATTCGCAAGATGATTCATTTTATGCAGATAATATTATTGAAAATGTTAATTATGGTATTTATGATGATAATGATAATGATGCTAGTGGATTCTATAGAATGAATTCTATTATTAATGCAACTGCCTATTGTATATATACTTATTCAAATAATAATATTTATTTTGAAAACACTTTACAGGGAAATGGTTGGGTTAATGATAACGGTGAAGATAATATTTATAGTGATTAATACTAAGAACTTGTTTTCTAAAAATTTCTCC
>CAZKZU010000021.1:0-27652 GCA_964557345.1 uncultured Methanosarcinales archaeon | reverse complement strand
GTAACGCTTATTATTTCTTAAATGGAACTCCTGCATCCGAAGTTTTTGATATTGTTGATGACAATGCTGATGGTTGGGCTGATTCTGGAGATGATTTGCCTTTTAATAGTAATTTAGCTGGAAATATTGTTAATTGTAGTACTAGTCCGTTTGATTATGGTTGTTCTTATTATAATCCTGCAAATTATTGGAATGAAATTAATCAATGGGAAAGTATAGATAATTTAGATAATCTTACTGATGGGAATTATGCAACTGGTTTAAGTCCGTTAGAAAATGAAGCAAATTATACTGCTCAATATTATTTAGTTTCTGATATTATTAGTGCTTCTGTGAATGTTACAAGTGATGAAAGTTCGCTTGAGATTGCGATTCCAAGTAGTTGTTTCTTTAATGGAGAAGGAACAGATATGATGAATATTAGATTTAGTGCTAATGTTGCTGACGATATGATACGAGTTTATTGTTATGATGAAAGTATTTTCGATTATAGCTTAATTGGGCAATTAGAAGGAAGTTCTAGGTTAAATGAACATAATATTAATTGGGTTCATACTTTAGGCATTTGGGTTGGAGATGGATATGATTCTCATCCTGCAACAAGTTCTGAAGCCGATTTAAATGATCCTGTTGTTACAATTAGTGTAGTTGAGCCAACTGGTTTTGAAAATGAAGAAGGGGTTGTTGTTAATGTTCCTCAAGGAGAATGGTTTAATGTAACATTAAATGTAAGTTGTTCTGGATATGATTGTGGTGATGTTAATGTTAGTTTAGATCCAATAAGTGGATGTAATCCAGATGATGAAACTTGTACTGATTCTTGTACAGGAATTTTTAATTCAGAATTTGCACAGAATGATTATTGGTATTCTGATTATGATTCTTGGTGGGATGATGAATTAGGTGAGGATGTTTATGCATATTATTGTGGTGATGATTCTGATTCTTATGTGTTGGATGATTTATATTGTGATGATTATGGTGTTCAAAGTGGTGAAGGTCTTGATGGAAATTGTGGTGAATATGATTATGAATACTACGATGATGAACTTCAAAGTTGGATGTATGAATATTATATTTGTCCAAGTTTTGAAAGAATTGGAATTCCATTAACTATTGATAATATGGGTGACTATTGTTCTTGTATTGATGGAAGCTGTTTAACTTATGCATATTCAGATGTGTTTGATTTTTCAAATGAGTTTTTTACTGGTCCACAAGTTTGTGATGCAAATTCTCAAATTTGTACTCAGGCTTGTAGTGATATATTTGTTGGAGAAAATTCTCAACCTTGGGGTTATAATGGCGAAATGATTCCAGGTTGCATGGCTCAATATGATGAGAGCGATTATAGATTAGTTTTACCTGGATTTGTTTGTACTGAAGTTTTCGAAGATTATCCAATTGAAAGTAGTTGTGCGTTTATTATGAATAATGAAATGGGTGGACTGATTTGCCCTAGTTATGATTCTTATAGTCAAGCGGTAACAGTCGATGATTGTTTATGTTTAAGTGAAGATTGTTCTTATGCAATTAGTCAGTTTAATTTTGAGGATATATATTTTGTAGGAAATCAAACAGTATTCTTCGAGAAAAATTCGTATCCTAGTTATCCTTCTTGTGAAGAAGCTGGAACTTGTGATTGTATAACTCCTGATGTTTGTTTGGCAAGAGGTGCTACTCGAGGATTGTATAATGCGTATTCTGAAAGTGAGCCTAATTATGAACCTGATTCTGAAGGTTATGATGGAACAAGTCCCCTTGGAACTGAATGGGCTCTAGGTACTTGTAATACAATAGGATTTAATTCTTGGTATGCAGCAGTAAGTCCTAGACAATTTGATAGAGATTTGAATAATATGTATTCCTCAGAATCATGTTTGTATTTGGTAAATGAAGATAAGTATTATAATATTCAATTTTCTAGTTGGACTTCTAGTAATAGTGGTGGTGGTTTTAGTTATAATCGAACTGATTTATCTGATAATTCAAGTGTTTCATTTACAAAACTTGATTATTCTAATATAAATTATCCTGATTGTATTTCCGCTGGAACTTGTGATTGTGTATCTGAGGGTGTATGTATAACTCGTGGTAATACGCAAGGTTTATTTAATGCTGTTATTGAGAGTGGATATAGTAGTTCTGTAAGTCCTAGTGGTACATTATGGAAACAAGGAAGTTGTGATTCTATTCCTGAATTTGATAGCTGGAGTAATGTTGCATCACCGAATGCTGTTGGTGGAATAAGCAATTTAGAGCAGACTCCATTTTGTGTTCATATGATTGATGATGATAGTTATTATAATTTAAATTTTAGTTATTGGGAAAGTGGTGGAAAATGGTTTTCTTACGACAGAAGTTTAAATAATTCTGGCGATTCAACTTATTTTGAACCTAATATTGAAGAATATCCAAGTTATCCTAGATGTTATTCTGAAGGAACTTGTGATTGTCTTACACCGACTGTTTGTTTTACACGAGGAGAATCTAGAGGTTTGTATAATGCGTATTCTGAAGATGAACCTAATTATGATGGGGATTCTGGTGGAGATGGTGGAACTAGTCCATTAGGAACTGAATGGGTAAAAGGTACTTGTGCAAACCCCGGATTTGGAAGTTGGTATAGTTCAGCTGGTCCTAGAGCTTTTGATGAAGATATTGACGAGATGACTAATAATGGTGAAGTTTGTCTTCATTTGATTTCTGAAGATAAGTTTTATACTATTCAATATACTGATTGGACTTCAGGTGGTAATGGTGGCGGATTTAGTTATATTAGAACTGATATTTCCGATAACAGTGTTGTTGAGTTTACAAAAGATGATTATGCGAGTTATAGTTATCCTGATTGTTTGGATGATGGTTCATGCGATTGTATTACTGAAGGTGTTTGTATTGCTAGAGCTGATGATCAAGGTTTATTTAATGCAGTTGTAGACGATGGTTATGATTCTGACACTAATACTCCTAGCGATACTGAATGGAAAAAAGGATCTTGTGATTCTGTTCCAGAGTTCGATACTTGGAGTAATGTTGCTGCACCTCATATGTTTGATGGTGAAGATGGATTAATATTGCAACCATTCTGTGTTCACACTCTTGATGATGATTCTTATTTTGATTTACAATTTAATAGTTGGGAAGAAGATGGCGGAGGAGATTTTTCATATTATAGAACTTTATATAATTCGAATTTTGTACCAACAAAAGGATTGATTTCAACTGAAGAAGGGGCAACTCCATTCTGGACAAATGTAGATTCAAATCCTTTAATAATAAATTTACCAAAAGAAAGTTCGCAACTTATTACTTTCCCAGTTCAAGCTACTGGAGAAGTAAGTTCAACTCACACTTTCTTTGCTTATGTTGATCAAGGTGATGTAATAACCCAACACGTTGTGAGTGCAAATTGGACTGTTACTATAGATCCTCCAATTGTTCCAGAGCTTTCTGTAAACATTTTATCTGACGTAGAGAATGTTGAAGTGCTACAAGGAAATTCAATTAATGTGACAGCGGAAGTTTGTTGTGCTGTAAAAGATTGTGGTGCCGTTGATGTAAGTCTTTTAAGAATAATTGGTGAAGAATCTGATGAAGTAATTTCTACAGATAGCGAGTCCAGTCCTTTTTATTCTGTATTCGATAATCCGGTTGTAATTGAAAATTTAAATGAAGGAGAATGTGCGAATGTATCTTTTGAAACTGTTGCAACTGGTGCTGGCGATACTACTTACGATTTATTTGTTTCAGCTAGTTTGTCTAGTGATTCTAATGTAAATACTGATTCAACTTATTGGCCTGTTTATGTCATTAATTCAGAGGTTCCAGTTCCTTATGTTGGATTAGATTTAGTTAATCCTTCGAATTCAAATTTAATAGATTTTAATGGAAATATTAATGTTACTCAAAATTATTGGTTTAATGTAACTTTAAATGTTTCTTGTCATGATGCAAATTGTGGAAATATTGACGTAAGTTTAGATCCTATTGGAAGTCCAGTTGGAGATATTTATTTTATTAAATCAAATTCTACAAGTGAAGATAATATTACTGCAAATGTTCATTTGAAAAGAGGAAGTTCTGGTATAATTTATAATAGTGTTCAAGAAGGAAGCTCGAATAACGGAGTGAGTCCAAAAGATACTTTATGGGCTCTTGGAACTTGCGATAATCATGGCACTTTTGGAACTTTCTTAAATGTAGCTTGCGGTGGTTCATGTGGAACAAATATTTTGAATAAAGATTTATGTGCTTATTTTGTATCCGAAGATTTATATACTGACTTTTATTTTACTAATTATTCTTCTGGACCTTCTGGTGCAATATTTGGTTATTTTAGAAATGAACCTTATAATTTGAATAAGGGTTTGATTTCAACTGAATTTGGAGCAACTCCGTTTTGGACAAATTCTTCATCTAATCCAATTACTATTAATTTAAATCAAGATGAGTCTACTGAAGTTGTATTATATGTGAATGAGTCAGGTAGTGCCGGAAATAAGTACGCTTTCTTTGCATTTGCAAATTTAAGTTCAGAACCCACTATAAATAATATCACCAGTAATTGGAATGTAACAATAATTCCTGGTGCAGATACATTAGCTCCAGTTGTATCCTTGAATACTCCTTCTAATAATTATGTTAATGATAGTGTTTCAAACAAAAATATTACCTTTAATTGTTCGGCAACTGATGATGTTGGTCTTTCAAATATTAGTTTGTATATTACTAATTCATTAAACTTGAATTTTGTAAAAAATTATTCAGTTAATGTATCAGGAAATGCAGTTAGTGGAACATTAAATAAAACGATAAATCTTGGTGTTGGAAATTATACTTGGAATTGTGTTGCATATGATACTTCAGGAAATCCTGCTTGGGCAACAAATAGAAGTATTAAAATGAATTATACTGATCGTGTTGTTCCAGTGATTACTTTGATTGGTTCAAATACGACTACTGTTGAAGTAGGTTCATCTTATGTTGATTTAGGCGCAACTGCGTCTGATAATTTTGATGGAAATTTGACAAGTAGTATTGTTGTTGTAAATTTAGTTAATACTTCTGTGGTTGGTAATTATACTGTAACTTATAATGTTCATGATTCAAGTGGTAATTTTGCAAATCAAGTAGTTAGAATGGTTAATGTACTTGATACTGTTTCTCCTGTATTAAATATTATTTCTCCAATAGAAAATAATTATTCAAGTCAAATAATTTTAGTTAATATTTCTGCAAGTGATTTGAATTTAGATAAAATATGGTTTAATACTGGAGTTTCAAATATTACTTATAGTTCTCCAGTTTTGATTAATTTTTCAGAAGGAATTAGAAATTTAAGTGTATGGGCAAATGATACTTATGGAAATCTTGTTAGTTCAAGTGTTTCTTTTGTTGTCGATAGTACTGCACCAATTACAACTTTGGTTGCTCCAATAAATAGTTACTCTAACAATTTATCTTCAATGACAAATGTTACTTTTAATTGCTCTGCAACTGATAATGTTGCGTTGAAAAATATAAGTTTGTATTTGTATAAGGCTAATAATATAAGAATGGATTCAGTTGGTGCTAATTATTATAATCCATATACTCTTGTATTAAATAAGACAATTTTGTTGTCGGGAAAGAGCGGAAATTCAAATTGGACTGAAGAGTTAGGCGTTGGTAATTATACTTGGAATTGTTTGACATTTGATGTTGTTGGCAATTCTAATTGGGCGGTTAATAGGACATTAAAATTAAATTATGTTGCTGATATTACTGCACCGGTAATTACTGTTGTTTCTCCTATTAGTACTACTTATTCAAACTCATCAGTTTTAGTATCTGTAACTGCTACTGATGTAAATAATTATAGTCTTTGGTATAATGATGGTGTCTCAAATAAAACTTATGTTTCTCCAATTTATGTTAACTTTACTGACGGAAATAAAATGTTATATGTTTGGGCTAATGATAGCTTTGGAAATTTAGCGAGTAGTAATGTTTCATTCGTTGTTAACACTACTGTTGTGGATATTATTGCTCCTGTTATGACTTTAAATTCTCCAGTGCAGAATTATGTATATGATACTGAGCCTTTAGTTAATGTTACTTTTAATTGTTCTGCAACAGATAATGTTGGACTTTCAAATATGAGTTTATTTATTACTAAAAATACTAATAAAGGATTTGCATTAAATAAAACTATTTCTCTTAATGGAAAAAATAATTCTGCAAGTTGGGTGTTAGAGTTAAGAAATGGTAATTATACATGGAATTGTTTAGCTTATGATTCATCAGGTAATTCTATTTGGGGAGTAAATAGAACTATTAAGATTAATTACACGTATGCACTTCCTTCAATTATTTTTTCTCCTGCAACAACAAAGAGTGGTGCTTATACTTCTAATAATATTATTATAAAAACAATCGCTTCAAATTTTGTAAATATGACTGTTTATGTTTACAATCAAACTGGGTTGTGGAATTCAACTGCTTTGACTAACGCTACTTCATATTCGGGAACTATTTCTGTTCCAAAAGATGGCATTTATTATATTAATGCAACTGCTGTTAATGTTGAAGGGGCTTTAGCTAGTACTGAAACTAGACAAATAACTATTGATACAACTGCTCCTGTAATATCTCTTGTATCTCCTGAGATAAATTATTCTACTTCCGATTCTAATGTTATTGTTTCATATACGGCTAGCGATAATTTAAGTGCTGTATTGAATTGTTCACTTTATACTGATAGTGTTTTAGGGGATTATGTCCTTCGAACTTATAATAGTGAAGTTGATTCTGGAAGAATCTCGTCTTTAAGTGCAAATGATCTCGATAGTAGAACTCATAATTGGTACATTAAATGTTTTGATGAAGTTGGAAATAGTGTTGTATCTTCAACTAGATCATTTTTAGTTGATTCTGTAGCTCCTGAAATAACATTGAATAGTCCTGTTGCTGGCGATGTAATTGGATATAATATTTCCATCATTTCAAATATTGCTGATAAATTGTCAAATATAAACTCTGCATTTTATGAAATTGTTAATGCTTCAAATACGTCTATGGTTTTTACAACTGGAGTTTTAAATTCTGGAAATAATTGGTCCGGTATTTGGAATTCTTATTCTGCTTTATCGGAGAAGACTCAAAGTGTGACTCTTATTATTTATGCAAACGATAGTTTTGATAATCAAAAAGTGAAGAGTATTAATTTTACAATTGATAATGTTAATCCAAGTATTCAAGTAATTTATCCTGTGGCTGGTGGAAGTTATATTAATCATGATTTCAATTTAGATATTATTACTCAAGATGTGACATTAAATAGTACTAGTTATAATATTACTTTTTATAATGGTAGTTCTTTTATTTTAAAGCAAAATGACAATTATCTCTTATCATCTTTTGAAACTGTTTATGCTTGGCAAAATATAGTTAATTTAAGTAATTATCTTGAAGGTAATTACACAATTTCTATTTTTGCAAATGATAGTGCTTCAAATACAAAATCTTTTAATTATGGGTTTGTTGTTGATAGAATTTCTCCTGCTGTAACTTTGGTTAGTCCTGCAACGAATTATACAACTAGTGCAACTGATATGGTATTTGATTGGATTGCAGAAGATACTGTTTCTAGTATATTATTGTGTAATTTGTCTATTAATGGCAGAGTTATCGTTTCAGATATTTCTTCAAATTCAGGTGAGCACACGCAGTATAATATTAGTGGTTTAAGTTGGGCCAATTATAATTGGAGTGTTAATTGTATTGATGACGCAGGTAATATTAATAATCCTGAAACTAAATTATTTATTCCTGATTATGTTGATGATGATAATGATGGAGTACACAATTATGTTGATACTTGTATTGGTAATTTGAGTAATGTTGTTGAAACTGGAGTTAATAATTTATCTGTTGAAATTGGAAATACTTCTGATCTTACTAGTTTCGATGAAACAAAGGATGTAGTTTTTAGAATTGGAGATAATCAAACTCCTATTCTTAATTTCTCCTTTAATTTTAGTGAGAACGCGCTAGTTTTAAGTGAGATTAATATTACAAAAGGCAATGATAGTGTTATGGTTAATTTGTCAGGGCAACTTCAAGCTGGATTTACAAAATCACTTTACATTGATGATAATAATTTTATATCTCTTTGTGTTAAGGATGCAGAAATTGCTTCAATCTCAGAAATTACTTCAGATTGCTCTGGTGACGGGGAAGTTGACTTTACTTCTTGTATTGGGCAAAATAATGGTGTTATAATTGATGGTATTACATGTACTGATCTTGGAACAATAATTAGAGTTGATAACCTTAGTTATTCTGCTATGAAAGGAGTGTCTGGAACTAATTTAACTGAAGACAATTCTAGTTTAAATGATAGTTCCTCTAATAGAGGTTCCGGAGTATGTACTACACAATGGACTTGTAGCGATTGGAGTGTTTGTACTTCTGGAATACAAAATAGATCTTGCAGTTATCCTTTAGGATATTGTATGCCATCAAGTGTTAAACCGGTCGAATCGCAAATTTGTAATGTTTCTATAATTGTTAAGTCCAATATATCAGTTGGAAATAACACTGGCTTGTTAAATGAGAGTGGAAATAATTCGTTTTCTAAAAATAATTCTAACAGCAATGGTTTAAATGATACTAATAGAAATCCGCTTAGTGGACAAAAACCTTTATCTGCTGCTTCTGCAAATTCTATTTGCCCATTGTGGGGCATGCATTTTGGAATTGTATACGGTATCTGTGGCTATTGGTGGATTTTAATTGTAATACTCATATTAGTTGCAATTGCTTTTTTGATATTGTATTTTATTAAAAGAGATAAGTATGCTGTTTCTGAATTATAATTAGAGAATTAGTTTAATTTTATTATGCCTCTAAATGTATTTTCTTTAATTTATTTAAATGCAATTATTTGAAATCCGTACTTATCAATTTCTTCTTTTGTCCAGAACGTATAGCCTTTAGTTTTTCCTACGTAAGTTACTTGTTTTTTAATTTCTCTTCCAGTGTATTCTTTGGTTTTTGGATCCCATTCTTTTAGAATTAATGTGTCTCCTGGATTACATTCAAAATCAGCAAGGCGTAATTCGTATGTTTTATCTCCAGCTAAAACTTTTTGAAAATATTCAGGCCATACTTTTTTCTCGATAATATTATTTTGTTTGTTTGACATGAGTATTTAGATAATTGATTGGTATATAAATTTTGTTTAATAGCGTTTATATTTAAGAATTTGATTATTCAAATATTGTTTTACCAAGGTCCAGAAAATCTTGTTCTATTTCTTCTAAAAGAATTGCTATAAGGATTACTGGAATTATATTCGTCTTCTCTTTTTCTTCTGTTATATAAATTTCCATATATGCTGGTATTATCTCCAAGCCAGTTTATTCCTAGTCCAAGTCCAGCTCCTGCTAAACTTCCAAGGAATGCCCATAAAAATACCATTCCAGTTCTAAATCCTTTTATGTCAAATCCTCTCGAGATATTTAAAGCGTAACCTTTTTCTGCAGTACTTAATATTTTGGTCTGTAATTCATATTTATCTAGTTTATTTGTGGTTGACTCTGCATCTAGTGTTGCAAAGATAAAATCTTCAATTGTTTTTTTCAACTCAGGCATACTTCTAATGGTATTTTCCCAAGGTTGAATTGTTTTTTCACATATATTTTGTAAAGATGAAGTTTGTTGTTTTGCATTTTCCGCAACTTTGTATTCCGGAGGGTCTGGATGAAGTCCTTCTACGTATGTTCTTTTATAGAAGTGTGGTAGTGCAGTAGTATCTGCTAGCTTTAATTTTGCTAAATGACTTGCTAAAGTGTTGTATTCGGAAATTATTTGTCCGATATTTTGGTTGAAAGTAGATCCCGAATTCCAAATATTTGATGCGTCAATAATATCTTTTTCTGTTAATTGTATATCTTTATCTAATTTGGTTCTACTTTCCAGTATAGCTTTTCTATTATCTTCATTTACTTTTTTTACGAAATATGTGCTTTTTGGCCAGCTGATTTCTTTCGTATTATTAACTACTTGTTCAATAGCATTGATTGCAGCTTGTGCTTTATCTTTATGATACCAATAATCATTATCAGTATAATCATAAACTCTTTTCCATCTCGTTTCATATCTTGTATGCGAACGCCCTTTTCCATCAGTTACAGTTACGGGTACCGTATATGATTTCATATGCGATACAACATTATGTCTTTCAGTCCATGCTGCTTCTAAAAGTGGTGTGGCTGTTGTAGTTGCACTATATGTTGCAGTTATTTTTACTGCTTCATTCATTGCTTCTTTTGTTATTTTTGGCATATCAGTTAGTAAACTTGAGAGATCGTAATGATGTTCTCTATTTACTGTATCCATTTTTTTTAAAAGTTCTTTTGCGAATTGTTTGGAATTATCATTTCCTAATGTAAAAATCCAGGATCTGTTTGATGCTTCAAAAATTTTCATGCATGTATCATTTAATTTTGCAGTGTATTCGACATTTTTACTTAAAGGTTTTCCTTGTTCTTTTGCTTCATTTTCTATTTGATGAATTTCAGAAAATCCTAAAGGTCTTGCTCGTTCTCTTAGATGTTCATATCTTACTGAAAGAGGAGTTGAAATACTTGTAACTAATATTGCTCCTAATAGAACTTCAATTGCAGTATTTCTAAAAGAATCTATAACATAATTTCCTGCTTGTTTGGAGTAGTTAGCTATACTTTTTGCATAGGATTGGATTTCTTGCATTTTACAAGTGTGAAATTTATTCTAGTTATAAATATATTCCTTTTTTCACTATCTTTAAATGGTGATTACGTTCTGTTAATTTTATTCAATGACATTATATTTAAAAATAGACTTTTGTTTCTACTTTTTTATGAATACTGATCGAGCAAGTGATGGCTTAGATAAAATTATTGCAGCGTATAAGGCAAATTGCGGTTATGTGGATCATTTGGTTTATTTTGAAAGTGATTGTCAAGCTACTGAAAAAGCTTTACGGAGTAATGGTATTTATATTGATGATGGTATACGAATGATTAAGGCATATGCTGATGCTACTAGAATTAAAGATCTTCCTCGACATATTACTGCAGCAGTAAATGAAACTTCTAGACTTATGAATATTACTTCCTGTTCTATTGATGTTGTTGAAAAATGTATTGATGTTTATGGTAGATATACTTCATATGACAAAAGAGTTACTGAGTTATCGGGTGCAGTTTATAGTACTATACAAACAATGAAATATTTAGAAATTCCTTTTAACGATGAAAAAATAAGTCATCTAGAGGTTATGGCTAAAGCTTATATGGCGAATGCAACAATAAATCCTCACATAACTAAATTGAGTAATGTAATAAATAATAGTTTAAATTATATGGTTAATAATGATGTTGCTTTTTCAGATTTTATGGTTAGGTTTGACAGTTATAAAAAACATAAAAGGAATGAAGATCTAAAAGCGTATGCTGTTTCTCGAAAGTATATAGAGGACAATTCAGGTAAATTGATGGCTAAATTAAAACTATCTGGGACTTTTTTGAAATTTGTTTTTAGAAATAGAGATTGTTCTGTTCAAGATATATTTGAGACTGTAAGTCATGTTGAATAATTTAAAGTTTGGTTTTTAATATTTAGACTATTATTAATTAAGTAATATTTGTCTTTTTTTATATATTTCTGTCGACTAGTATTCTAGCGATACCTTTATAAATCCTCATTTTTCCACAAGAAGTTATGGCAGTTAAACTAGAATCAGTAGGCGGATTACAAAAAGGAAGTTATATTGTAATTGAAGGCGTAGCTTGTAAAATTACAGATACAGCAACATCTAGACCAGGTAAACATGGTCATTCAAAAGTAAATATGATGGCAGTTGGTCTTATTGATGGTAAAAAAAGAAATTTAGTATTACCAGGTCATGATAGTGTAGAAGTTCCAATCATTGAAAAAAAGGATGCTCAAATCTTATCAATTGCAGGCGATATTGCAAGTTGTATGGATATGCAGACTTTTGAAACAATTGAATTAAAGTTAAACGAAGAAGTTGAAGGCGCTAAAGAAGGCGATGTTTTATTATACTGGCAGATTTTAGAGGACAGAGTTCCTAAGCAAATAAAAGAAGCAGGAAGTTCGGTGAATAAATATGGGTAAATTTTTAGAAGCAGCAGCAAGATTGTTCAAAAATAAATTTGTATGTAGAAATTGCAAGTCAACAGTTAGGGCTCCAAACCTTAAAATCATTTCTGGTAAAGTTAGATGCAGAAACTGTTCTTCTCATGCATTAAGACCAGTTAGAAAGAAATAAGTCTTTAGATTTATAATTTTCTTTATTTCGGTTTTTATTTTTATTCTCTTCTTATTATTTTTCTAGATTGTATATTTAAGTTTTAGCATTTTAGATTTAATTACTTTAATACCTATCTCATATACATTAAGTATACTGCCTGCTTATGAGCCGATATTACGTATACATATTGCGAGCCACGATGAGCGTATAGCGAAGAGTGAGCGACATTTGACAGGCGAATGCCGACAAAAAGTAGAACGGCGAATTGGCCGTATACTTAATGCAAAAGTTGTTGTAGTATTATTGAGAATATTTATTTAGAAAACGCAGTGGGTCTTATTGTGGATATATTACTTGTTTTCCATTGCTTTTTCCAAGAGCATGTACTAATGAAAGTAATAGTCTATTATTTTTTTGAAAGTCTCGATCAGCAGTGTATAAAACTCCATTTGCTGCTTCCATGTATAGAGGATTTCTTGTTTGAAGTATTTTTAGCATTTCGTCGTATTGAGTTTTGCTATCAGTTAATGCTGGTCTTTGAGTTTTTGATATTTCGTCTTGCTCTATTCGTTTTGCAAGAATACTTGCACTTTCTTCAAGATTAGCTGAAGGAATTAGATATATTATGTGACCGAATTGCTTTAAGTGTATTACATTTTGTGCTCTGTAAAATTCTCCTTGGTTATGTGCTACTGCACCACCGCCAACTGAGAAAACAAGATTTAGATCTTTGTATTGTTTGCATATTTTTTCAATAACGCTAGTTTCTGTTTCTCTAAATTTTACCCAACTGTTTGCTTTAACATATTCATTTATTGGGCCATATTGTTTTAGGAACTCTTCATCAGCATCCACAAAACTATGTCCTAGTTTATTGGCAAGAGTTTTACCTTGTCTTGTTTTACCGCATCCTCTTGGACCAATTAAAGTAATGTGTGCAATTGTCATTAAAATTGAGGATTGATGAATGATTTATAAATAATTTGGCATGCAGATTAATTTAGTCAACTCTTTTATCACTGAGCAGTAATGGTCTTCCGAAAAGTATATAAATGGGTGTTATTTTTGAAATTAAATTATATTTATATGAGGTAATAATATGATAATTAATGATTCTGATTTAGGAAAAGAAAAAATTCATGATTTAGAAGGAAATTTCTCTGATGTGCAATTTGCACTAATAGGAGAACCTGAAGTTCCATACACAAGAAAACCTATATTTCGTGTTGGAGTTTTAACTTTTGGTACGTTTGGATTAATTGCTTTAATGAATTTACAAAGAATTCATGCAAGAGATGATTCTTCTGTTTATCCAACAAATGCTCCAGCAATAACTCAGTCTGCATATACAAATAATGTTTACAATTCAACAAATAATCCAAGTAATAGTTATTCAAGTATTCCAACTAATGCTTCAACAAATGGATTAGTTGAGAAAGTTGAGAGATAACTAAATGATTTCTAAACCTTGGGATAAGTTGTCTTTAATGCTACAGAAGACTTTTCCGAAGGGTAAAGTTTATCAGTTTTTGAAGCAAGCAGATCTAATTTTACGAGATTCTTATCCATTTAAAGAATTTTCTTACGATTCTAAATCATCTGAATTGGTTTTTTTAAGAAATTTTCTAAAAGGTCAAAAGTTAATTTTTCCAGATAACGAAAATAGACTACATTTTGAATCGCAAGTGGTTCTTCCAGGATATTTTAGTTATGAATTAATTAGAGAGGGAAGTGTTGTCGTTGATGGCGGTGCATTTCCAGGTGATTTTACAATTATTGCTTCTAGATTTGTTGGAAAAACTGGGAAAGTTTATGCGTTTGAGCCTGATCCAAATAATAGAGAATACCTTGTACAAATGCTAAAAGCTAATGGTGTTAATGGCAATGTAGAAATTGTTCCGAAAGGAATTTATGGCGTTAATGATAAAGTAGATTTTAGTAGTAATAATGTAAGTTCTGGAATTGTGAAAACACTTCAAAATAAGAATATTTCTGATAATAGGGTATCAATTGATACAATAACATTAGATACTTTTGCAGATGCTATTGGAAGAAAAATTGATGTAGTTAAGATGGATATTGAAGGTGCAGAAATAAGTGCATTACGTGGTGCGAGTAAACTAATAGCAACTCAAAAACCATCTTTTATGATTGCTTCTTATCATCTTCAACCAGCAGGAACTCCTACTTTTGTTGATCTAGAGAAATCTTTGAAAAGTAAATATTCTACTGTTAGAACTGTTTATCAAAAGCATTTGACAACTTTTGCATTTAATTAATTTTTATATGACTTTTTGTTGATTAATTTTTTGATTTTATTAGTCTTCTATTTTTTTAGATAATTCGTTTATAAATGGCACATTTAGAAAGGATTATATACTTCTAAAGTATTATCTTTTTTGGTGATAATTATGAAAAAAATAATAAATATGTTCGTAGTTTTAATTATGTTTTTGACATTAGCAATTTTAGTTAGTGCAAAAGCAGAAGTAGTGGGAAATGGTGTTATTGGAGTAAATTCAAATAATATCGAAGATTTAGATCCAATGTTAATTTCAGCAAATACAGGGATAGAAGTTAATGCAAGTGCAATAGCTGTTGTAAATGTAGATTCTGTTAAGTATCTTGATTCTGATGAAGAAGTTACTATTGAAGTAAGAGCAGATAATTCCAAAAGAGCAGAGATTAGAAAAGGAAATGTTTCAGCACAAACTTCTCTTGAAATTTCTGAAGTTAGAGATAAGAATGGAACTAAACTCGAAGTTAAATTTAGTAATGGTAATTCTTCAGAAGTTAAAATTATGCCTGCTACTGCATCAGCTAGAGCAATTGAAGCATTAAGTTTACATGCATGCTCAATAGAAAATAATTGTACAATTGAATTAAAAGAAGTAGGAAAAGGTAATCAAACTAAACTTGCATATATGGTAACAGCAGAAAAAGAGGTAAAATTATTTGGTTTCATGAAAGTGAAGATGAAAGTAAGTAGTGATGTAGATGCACAAACTGGTACTGTAGTAAGCAGTAATAAACCATGGTGGGCATTTATGGCTAAAGAATCTACTATTTAAGTTTTAATTGATTTTTGTTTTTTTATTTTATTATTATCAATATCATTGCTATTCTTATCAGTTTAGATTTTTAATATGTATACATATTTATTAGTTAAAGTAAAAGAAAAGTGCGAGGGAAGGGATTCGAACCCTTGAACTCACTAAGAGACGGGATCTTGAGTCCCGCGCATTTGACCAGGCTTTGCTACCCTCGCATATCACACTTATGATTATAAATTAGCCATTTATTAATAAAGTTAACTACGATATAGGATTAAGTTAGTGTCATTTCTTATTCCTTTATGATGTTGTAATTCTTTTGTTAAAGTCAAGTAATACGTTTTAACAATCGAAATCCTTAAAAACTTAAGTTTACAGTAAATGATTCATGAAACGAATATTTGGATTTTTAGTTATATTTCTTATCTTAGCAGTTAGTGTTTTTGCTTTTAATCATCCTCTTTGTCGTTTTTTTGAAAACAATGTGAAACAAGTATTAGATGATGCTAATTATTGCAATAAAAGTGATGAGTGTAAAATTGATACTTCTGTACAATGCCCATACGGTTGTTATAGGCTAATAAATAAAGACGTTAATTTAACTCAAGAATTAAATAAAGTTCAATTTGATTTGAAAATGCAAAATTATTTATGCCCAAAATGTATTTATGGATGTGCACAACCTCCTGCTATAAATAATATTTATTGTGTAAAGAAAAAATGTGTTGATATAGGAGTTGGTGATTAAAATGACTGTTAATCATAAATTAAGATTGCCCAAATCAGTTTTTGTAAAATGTCCTCATTGTGGTAAGAAAGGAAAAATTCCGATTGAAGTAAATAAAAGTTATCATAAAGTTGAGTGTCCAAAATGTAAAACTGATATTCATAGTCCTAGAATGCAATGTTGTGTTATATGTGCTTTTTCTAATAAGAAATGCCCTGGTACAATGATTTATGAACACGAGTTTAAGAAGTTCAAAGATAAAAAGAATGAGTAGGTTTTGATATTTTTTGTGTATCTGGAATAAATTATTAATATGTGTATACTGCCAATTCGCCAATCGTCTTTTTGTCGGCATTCGCCTGTTAATTGTCGCTACGCTCGTACGCTATCGCTTCTCGCTGCTCTATTTATTAATACTCAATATCGGCTCATAGTTAGGCAGTATACTTTTTTGTTTTGTTATGAATCTATTCTCTTTTTATTATTTAAGTCTTAAGTAATGATGCTATGCTAAATATTATTGCTCCGCATGCGATAAATATGAATATATAATTACCTAGAAATTTTTGTTTTGATATGTATGTTAAGGTGCTTGTTTTTTCATCTAGATTTATTTTATTTTCTTCGTTTAATCCTACATATTTTGGCTGCGTATTCAATATGCTTAAATTATTATTTTTCCTTGTGTCATTTTGATTTGTTAACTTAACTGTATTTTGTATTTGAGCAGAATCTGTAGCTATTTCATCTTCGTTATTAGTGTTAATAGTGGCATCAGTCTTATTGATTGTATTATTTTCAATATTATTTGTATTGTTTGCTGAATTTTGGTTGGATGTGATTATTACCTTGCCAATAATTTCTTTCCAAGTAACAAGTTTAGTTTCTTTGTATTTTACTTTGAAGCTGAAGTTGCCTGCTTCTTTTGATTTTAGGTAAATTTGTTCGTTTACTTTATCGTTTGGTTCAAGTATGATTGTTTTTAGATTTTCTTCTCTGGATAAGTTGCAGCTGATGCATTTAGATCCTGAGTAAATATATGCGTAGTATTCTAGTTCAATATCTGTTGTTTTTTTGTTTTCAATATTTAAGTTTATTTCAATAGGTGAATTTGTTGTTCCTGTTATATTTATTTTTTGAAGTTGAAAGTAATATAGATTGGTTGGTAGTATGGTTTCATTTTCAGTTGTTATATTATCTTGCTGAATCTTAAAGCTTAAGGGAATAGAACATGAATATGTTCCATTAGTTGATTGGCACGAGTATTTCGCAAAGGTTGTTGTGCTATTTGTAATAATGATTATAAATATAAGAGTTGTAGTTAAAACTAATGTTATTGGTTTTGTCATAACTTCGATTTGGTTGGAAAATTTAATAAACATTTAGTATAGTTTGTCGAATATCTTGTGGGTGGTTAGAAAAATTGAAAAAGGGTTTTCTTTTTTTTCGGATACTACTTTAAAATGGAGAGAAAAGATTATAAATGAAGTATTTAAGTTGTATCTTAGTTAAAGGGGGTTAGCAAGTGGGTTTATTTAGTTTTAAGAAAAAGAGTGAAACGACTGTATCGCAAGTTTCTAAAGATTCTATGCCTGCATTACCTGATTTGCCTGATGAATTAAAAAATCCTTCTGGTTTAGAAGAACCGCCAAGACCATCTTATACTTCTGAACTTCCATTACCTCCAGTGCCATCATTTGATGGAATGGATCTTCCTCCTGCTCCTACTCCTTCTGGTGTTAGTGCTCCTGTCGTGTCTGAAGTAGAAAAATTACCTGAAGCACCTAAAAATGTGCAAACTAATAATTTTGATTTATCCAGCTTAGATTTAGACGATATTAATCTAGACGATTTGAATTTAGATGATATTAATTTGGATAGTAATGTTAAAACTTCCGTTGCAAAAAAATCAGATTCTGAAAAAATTAATGGCGTTACAAATGAAAATAAGTCTGTTTTAGATGAAACAGCTATTCCTGAAATTGGCTCAGTTGCTAAGTCAACTTCTTCAAAGTCTAGTTCTCCTTCATCTAAAAATAGTAATGGAGTGTCAAATTCTGCTGTTTCTCCTGTTGCAACTGAAAGTGCAATTTATATTAAAATAGTTAATTTCAAAAAAGCATTAGATGTAGTTTCTTCTGCTAAAGATGAAATAGATGTTGCTGTTGAAAATGGAAATTTATTGTTGTCTACTAGTACAAGTCATATGAAATCTGAGATGGATAAGTTTCAAGCTAATTTACAGCAAGTTAAATCAAAGTTATATAAAATTGAAAGTATTATTTACGATTAATCATATTAGTGGTAGTAGAATTAGAGAGCAGAAATAATAGTGAGAAAGAAAATAATTAGTTAAGGTGGTCAAATGAGCGATAGAATGCCAGTATATGTAAAAATTGAGGAATATAAAGAAGTCCTTGAGATACTTTCAGTTGTAAAGACTAAGCTTGCTGAAGCTAAAGCAATTCTTGGTGAAATAGAAGATCTTAAGGTTAAAGAAGATTCTGAGATTGAATCTTGGAAGATAGGTCTTGAAGATGTTGATGAAAAGGTTAAGTTTGTAGATCAAACTTTATTTGAACCGGATATGTAAGATGGATAAAATGAACGCTAAAGCAAATAAAAAAGTTGAAGCTAAGGATGGGCCTTTGTTTGTAGGTATTTCAAGTCCTGAAAATGTTAGAGCTAGTTTGCTGGAGAGTTCAAAAGATCTTTTAGTTATATTAAAACAAATTGAGGAAATAAAAGTTATTAGAGATAAAAAGAAACTTAAAATTGAAGAAATGACTTCGAAGTTAAGAAGTATTTCTGCATCTTTGAATAGATTAAAGAGAACTGTTCCGAGCATTGTAGCTGTTGATAAAAAAATTGTTCCTGTAAAAGAGGAAGTTTCTAAGATTGTTGTTAAGAAAAAAGTTGAACCAGTACTTGAAAAATCAAAAACTGAACTTGAAAGATTAGAAGATGAGATTTCTTTGATTGAGTCTAAGTTAGTAAAGAATTAATTTTTGTTCAAGTAAACAATTTCATTTGTATTTATTGTTGCTATAAGTTATGTTTTGAGATATGTTTTTTTAATTTAAAAATGATTATCACTATTAAGAAAAGACTTAACTTTATAAATTAGAATTTAAAGGATTGTATTATGACTATATTAACTGAAGAAAAAGAGCTTGAACAGATTAAAGAAGAAGAAATTATTGCTTCTAAAGAAACACATGACTTGCTTCACATGTCTGAGATAAATATTCTTGTTGATGGTTATGATGATATTTTTTCAGATTTTGATCCAAGACCCTATTCTCAAAGGTCACTTTCAATTGATTTTTTAGAAGAAGCGCGAAGAGCAAGTCGAGATAAGTCTTTTGATGGTATAGAATTAGAATTTTTAGTTCCTGTTGCTAAACGAGATGAAAATCTTGAAGTAGTTCTCAGGAAAAGATTGCATGATCATTTTAAAAGACATCATGCTTTAATTTTAAAGGATATAAATGAAGTTAAACGAGAAGGTACGATTAAAACTGTGATTGGTTTTATAATGATGCTTTTTCCTTTTTTTGTAGATTTTATAAGTGTTCATGAAGGATTTGTTCGTCAATTTTTATTGTTGATGTTTGAGCCAGCTGGTTGGTTTTTCTTTTGGACAGGATTAGAAACTTTAATGTCTGAATGGAAAAAATATAAACTTGATCTTGAATTTTATGATAAAATGTCTAAAGGTAAAATTAAATTTAATTCTTATTAAATTTTAATATTGTCTTTTTTTGTCTTTATTTTCAAAATAGATGTGTTATCAATTGTATTTCAGCGATAGATTTAAAAAAGATGTTTTCTTAATAGATATTAAATGGTAGATAGGAGAATTAATAGTTTACTTGATCGACATATAAATCGGAAGCCCACTGTTATTAATCTTGAAAGAAAGTCTTGGCATTTAGTGAGTATTAAAGAAAGTATTGTTAATTTTTCTAGAGGGATTAAGAATTATTTTATTCCTCCTGCAGTGTATGAGCATGCTGATATAACTCAAGATTCTTTTTTAGTTGTGCATAAAGTTGATCATGGTATTGTAAAGCATTTAAAACTAATTTGGCGTTTTATTAAAGCAGTAATTTTATCTATTTGGGATTTGCTTGTTTCTTTGATTCCTAAGCGAGCTAAAAAACAAGTGTTAAATGATAAGATTCAGTTTGATTTTAAGAAAAGAAGAGATAATGATGACGATGAATGGTCAGAGCACACAGTAAGAAACATGCTTTGGAAAAAACATCAAGATAAAAGTCGTGAAACTTTCTGGAAAAAAAAGAATTGATTAAAATTATCTAAAAAAATACAATTATTTGAATTAAGCTTTATCTACAAGCTTTTTTAATTCATCATTTTCCTTTTTTAATGAGGAAATTGCTGCATCAATTGCTTTTTTAGCATTATCTGCAAGAATAATGAATCGTGGATTACTTATTAATGGATGTTCAATATTATATGAACATGCTGTTACTCCTTTTTGTTTTGCAATTCTTTCTTTAAGAATATTTGCGATAGTGTTGTCTGCGCCAGCAAGTTCGAAAATGACTTTTTCTTTTTTGTCTTCAATAATTTTTAGTTCCATAATCTAGCTAGCAAAATATGTTATTTAAAAAAGTTTTGATGATTTATGACTGATTTACTGTTCTAGTAAGGTATTTTTTCAGTTTAAGATCCAATTTAGATTTAGTTATTTTGCGTAAATTTAAGTTATTCAAGTAATTTATTTGTTTATTATAAGTTTATTATAAGATATATTGCTTGTTTTTGTCTTAATTGATTAGTGCTGCTAAGCGGCTCTGTCCCGAGTCTCACTTCGTTGACTGTCAAAAATGGTTTTTATCCATTTTTGAGCACAGTCAGGATTCATAAATCCTGATGTTTGCACTCTAAAAAATTCTCGCTGCAATAATAGTATAGAGCTATTTCCCCGTAGGGGGCATCCCCCAATTGCGCTCATTAATAGTATCTTTTTATGGAATTTTTTCCTATGAGTGCATGACTTGGGACAGAGTCCTGCTAAGCATAACCTTTATAAAAGGAACATTTCTCCAAGCGATATATGGTAACAAGAAAAGGCGGTAATAGACGAGGCACAAGATACTTTATGAGTAAGTCTTCTGATTTGAAAGGGAAGATTAGTTTAAGAAGATTCTTGCAAACATTTAAGCCTGGCGATAAAGTAGCATTAAAAGCAGAAAGTTCTGTTCATCAGGGTCTTTATTTTAAGAGATTTCATGGAAAAATCTGTGTTGTTTCTAAACAAAGAGGATTCAGTTATGAAGTTCAACTTAAAGATGGTTCTAAGACTAAAACTCTTATTGTACATCCAGTTCATATGAGAAAAATATAAAATGACACAACCAAAACTAGTTTCAGAAGAAGCAATCAGTATCTATGAAATGAGAGAGATAGTTAAGGAAGTTGAAAAGAAAACTCCTGAGCTTGGATTTAGAACACAAAAAGTTAAAGAATATGTTGATGATGTTGCTCAATTTTCTGATAAAAAGGCAAAAGATGCATTAAAAGCAATAATTGCATTAGATGTTCCAAGACTTAAAAAAGATCATGTTGTTAAAATTCTCGACATCAATCCAGTAAGTACTGAAGACTTAAAACAATTAATAAGTTCTTTTAATATTACAGTTAAGGATGAATATGTAAAAAAGATTTTTGATGCATTAAAATCTGAATAGGTTTTTATTTTATTTATATTTCTTAGTTTTTATATAACTTTTATTTATTTGATATTTTATATATTTTTTTTTTGATTTATTGATAGTAGTTTTACATTAATCTGTATTTTTTTTAAAATAATCTCACTAAATTTATAATTCCGGCCTTCTTGTAGGTTAATATGAAAGTATCCGAATTGAAAGATAAGTTGCCATCTGAGTTATTTGAGAAACTAAACCGGATTGAAACATTTCTTCCTGCACAAGAGAAAGCAATTGAAGCTGGACTTTTAGATAACAATCAAAATCTTGTTATTTGTACTCCTACTGCGTCAGGTAAGACTTTAATTGCAGAGATTGCTATGATGAAGGCTATCTTTGAAAATGTAGGTAAAGCGATTTATATTGCTCCTCTAAAGGCTTTAGCTAATGAGAAATATAAGCAATTTAAAGCGCTTTATGGAGATAAAATTCGTATAGGTCTTTTTATGGGGGATGTTGAGGGGCATGATGATTATATTTCTCAATGCGATTTAATTTTAGTAACTTCTGAAAAATTAGATTCTGAAATTAGACATAGTAAATCTTGGCTAAAAGATGTAAAAGTAGTTGTAATTGATGAAATTCATTTATTAAATGACGTTGGGAGAGGGCCTACTCTTGAAGTGATTATAACCCTACTTAGAAAAACGTTAAAGCATATTCGTATAATTGGACTTTCTGCTACAATTGGAAATCCAGAACAACTTTCTTCTTGGCTTGACGCTAAATTAGTATTAGATAAATGGCGACCAATTGAATTAAAAAAAGGCGTTTACTACGACGGAAAGATTGAGTTTTTTGAAAAGAAAAAGAAAGATTAATTTTAGTTTAGCGTATTTAGTTGTATTTCCTTTTTTATATTTAGTTTTTATATAATTTAACTTATGCTGCTTTTCTTATTAATTCATCTAAATTAGCTTTATATTGTACTCTTCCCTTTATTTCTTTATTAAGTCTTTTTAAGTCAGAAAGTTTTGCATGTCCGTCATTTAGATATTCTTCTAGCGAGTATTTGAAGTGTATTACTTCTGTATTTTTTAGTCCTTCTGGTGTTAGTTTTGGATAACAGATTGCCGCATGTATATAAGGTTTGTATTCAGGTGTTCCTTCTTTCCACCATCCGATTTTTTCATTAAAAACTATACTTATTGTATAATATGCTTGGATTGATTTTCCATGGTGAGTTAAATTGTCAATGTTTAACGGAATTGGTTTTGTGGAGCTTTTTGCATTCTTAATTATTTCAAAGTTGTCAGTAGGGGAGTGAAAACAATTCATGGTGTTGTGGCTGTGTGCCATTGCGATGTTTTGTATATTTTCTTTTTTTATATCTAGACATGTATTATTGTATCCTCCTCCATTAATTGAAAAAGCAACTTCATTTGCAACTTGATTATAGCAAATATGATATCTATTTAGTATTAACGTATTAGAGGATTCTGTTCCGCTGCAAATTCCTGCAACTTCCATTCTTTTATTAAAATATTTTGATGTTTTTTTTGCAGTATATCTAAATTGGTCTATTAAACTTCTTGAAATTTTTATTTTTGGAATTAATTTATCTTTGTAAGTTTCTACTTTATGTTTAATATTTTGAGAATAATAATAAGATAATAATTCATTTCTTCGAATATAGTATTCGTTTATTTCATGTTTAGTATAATCTTTATGTATTATTGCTTGATAAAATTGTTCTATTTTTTTATATCTTTCTTCAGTTTTTTGATTTGGTTTGTCTTGTGCGGATTTATCGTTGTTTTCTTTCTTTGAATTTAAGTTTCTCTTCTGTAGTGTTTTTTTTCTTTGACGCTTATTCATTTTGCAATATCACCCATAAGTTATTTTTTCTCCGAATCTTTTTGGATTAAATGTGTTTAATTCAAATCTGTAATTTAGAATTTCTTTTTTTGCATATGCAATAGTATTTGCAAGATGTATTCCAATAATGCAATTTGGAATAATTATGCTCGGGTTAGTTGATCTAGCACAACTATTTTCTTTATGTTTATCTTTTGCTAATTTATCTTGAAGTTTATTTACAATGTTTTGTGAATTTTCTTGTTTATCATTTGGAGAGTTGTTGTTCCAATTATTATTTAAATTAATAATCACTTGGCCATCAGTTGCACTTAGACCTCCATCTATGTATTTTATATCATTACGTTTGCAAAATTCATGAAGAAGTGATCTTGTTTCGATATTGTCAACACATCCTGCGATTACGTCAGGCATTTGTGTTTCATATTTATTTTTAATTATGTTTTGAAGAATATTCTCGTCAACAAATTTATTGCTAAATGTAAATTTAGAGTTGTAATTATTATTTATTTTATCAGCTAGCGTTTCTGCTTTTTGTTTATCTGTTTCGCAAAAAAGCTGTCTATTTTTATTTCTATCTTCATATATATCCCCGTCTATAATGTGCGTATCAAACCCGTATTCTGCACATGCAAGTGCGCAAAAAGTTCCAATTCCTCCTGCACCAATTAACATTGTTTTTAAATCATTATGCTGATTGCTGTTTTCAGTCATTATTTTGGGAGCATATTTTATTGTATTCGAACAGTCATCAAATTTAGAAAGTGGTGAAATTGTTTTTCGAAATTCGTCCGCACAGATTGCTGCGACAATTCCGCCTATTGAAATATTTTCTGCGGTATTTGCATATAATTTTGAATGAGAAATTAGTCCTTCTTTTTGATGTGTTGTTCCAAATACATCTCCTTTAATTCTTTCTTCTTCAATTGAAGATACATTGATGTAAAAGTCAGCATTTCTTTTTGATTCTTCTTCTGAAATAATAACTAAATGCGGATTTAATCTTTCAAAAAAATCAATGACTTCGTTTACATTTTTAACAAAAGGTGACTTTTGAGATGTTCTTTTTCCGCAATAATTTATTTGTCTTACTCCAAGACCGACTAAATTTGCAAGAACCATATCTCCGACAACATTATTACCTATAATTGATACTTTTGCTTTTGCAAGTTTATGTGCTAGTTCAGGAGGAATTACTTCGTAATTCATTGAATCTATACTGTTATCGTTTATTGTTATTTTTTCCAAAACAATTCCCCTCGTTTTTTTTCTAAATAAAAATTTGTTTCATTCAATTTTCTAACTGGATGGATGCCTGTGCCATTTTGTGGATCATAATATCCTCTTATCAATAATTCTTTTGTTTGTATGAATGCTCTGCAAATCATATTTGTAAATTCTAATGTTTGATAGGGATTTATTTTATGGAACGTAATTTTATCGTCATCCCATCTTTCGCTACCATATCCGTCTGAAAAACAAATACTTCCATCACTGTGTACGAATGGATGTTTGTATCCTTTCTCTTTAATTTCTGGTTGTTTAATCCATCCTGCACTTTGATGTGCATTAACTTCAATTTGAATTGTTGGGCCTTCAAACAAATATTTTGTATTTTTGTATTCAATTAAAAATGGATTAACTTTTTTAAAAATACTAGCTGTTTCTTCATTTTTATCGTATACAGCATAAGGTATATTTTGTGAAAAATCTGATAGTTTTTTACTTATGCGTGGTATTACAGCTCTTTCAACAAATTGGTGAAGGGTTATCATAGTAATTGTTTATCAGAGTAATTTGTATCCTCCAATACGATCTGCAGTCCAACCCATTTGGATTTCATCAAGAGCACTAGTTACTCCATTTATTACATCAGGTCTTTTATGATATATATCTGGTTTAGAATTTAGTTTGTCGTCTATTGTTGCAGTTTTGTATTGGAAATCTTGAGCTGATATGTAGCCAGGTGTAATTTTAAAATTTCCTTTTTGCATTTTATCCCAGTCTGTTTTTAGAATTTCAAAAACTCTTTCCTCAATAGCACCATAACCTTTATTGAGTTCATCTGCCGCAGGATTTAGCATATATTCTAATGCTTGTCTAAAATTTCCTTCTTTGATATTATCTGGTGCACATTTGATTAAGCTGCCATCAAAACCTTCTTTTGTTAATGTTATTATTACTGGACTCATTTTATCACCTGCAAATTTAGTTTTTTGAAAGAGTAATATATCTTCTCAGAAAAAAATCGAAAGAAATTTTGAGTTTTTGGAAAAATGAATTAATTATTTTATTTTTTACACGATTTTCAACAATTTTGATTAATATTTTTAACAGCAATCTTTATAAATGCACTATTTTTTATCGAAACTTAGGGATTGTGAGCCCGTAGCATAGCCTGGATACTCCCTGCATGTAAGCGGGATTAGGGCATTGGTGTGCTCGACTGATAATGTTTAATCAGCAGCAATCGAGTGGTCCCGAGTTCAAATCTCGGCGGGCTCATCCCATCCCTCCTTAGTTCAGCGGTAGAACGCTCGGCTGTAGAAGTTACTTGAAGTTACAAATTATAGTAACCGAGATATCGCCGGTTCAAATCCGGCAGGAGGGATCCTTTTTCTTTCTTATAATTGTTTAAATTAGATTATTTTTTAGCATGATTTTATTACATAACATTTAAATAGTATTATGGGGTTATCGTTAATTATGCTTAATTTAAATCAAATTTCTTTAATTATACTTACCTTAATTTTGTTAACAATATTGCTTTTTTCTTATTTAGATTATAGAAAAAAACGGGTTTTGTTGAAAAAACCATTTGTTTCTTTTATTGTTCCTTGTTTTAACGATGGAAAAACTATTGCTGATACTCTAAAAAGTATCTATGATTCATATGATTCGGATAAGTTAGAGATTATTGTAATTAACGACTGTAGTACTGATGATTCAAGTACTATTTTAAATAAATTAAAAAAAAAGTTTTCTTTGAAAATTGTAACTAATAAAGTTAATTTAGGGAAAGCTAAATCTATAAATAATAATTATAATGTCGCAAAATCTGAATATTTGTTTTTTGTCGATGCTGATGTTATTTTAAACGAGAAAGCTGTTTGTGATTTAATTGCAAGACTTGGCGTTACTAGAGTTGCAGGTGTGAGTTGTCCTTATCGGGCTTTAAATAAAGGTTTTCTTGCTACAATGCAAAATTTAGAGTACAATATGCTTTCTTTTATTCAGAATTCTTATAATTTTTGGTCAACGTTTTCTCTTTGGGGTGGTTGTTTTGCTGTAAAGAAAAAAGCTTTAGTAAAAGTAAATGGTTTATCTGAAAATATGTTGACTGAGGATATGGATTTAGCTTTTAAGCTAATTGAAGCTGGTTATAAAGTAGAACAGAGTGTTGTGCCAATTTTAACTTATGTTCCTGATAATGTAAAATGGTGGTATCATCAAAAATTAAGATGGACTGGAGGGGGAATTCAATGTTATCTTAAACATTTTAAAATTTGGATAAAATTTCCTTTACATGTAATTTTTACAGTTCTTTATTCAGTATTAAGTATTATTTTTTTAATGTCTATATTTAGACAAATAACATTTTATGATAATATTGTTGATAATTTCACTTTGTTGATTAATGCAACTACTTTTGTTTTTAGTTTAAAAGCTATTGGCCTTTCATACGGGGGTCAAATTATAAAGAATTTTTTGAGTATGGTATATTATTCTGCGTTTGCTATACCTTATGTAATTCCACTAATGCATAAATTTAAGGATATTTACAAGATTTTGTATGTGTTGCCTTTTTCTATAATCTATTATCCTATTTTTTCACTTATTTCTATAATGGGTTTTGTAAAAGGAATATTAGCTTTTCGAAAAATGAAGAAAAATGAACGAGCTTGGTAATTTCTTTTTTTAATTGTATATGCTAATTTCTTATTATTTTGAACGTATTTAGCTTTGTTTTTTACATTAGAAACTTTTATAAACACGGATTTCTTACGAG
>CAZKZU010000020.1:14195-29730 GCA_964557345.1 uncultured Methanosarcinales archaeon | reverse complement strand
TCATACTTACCTTTAACTTTCTCAAATAAATCTCCGCATACAACAGAAGATTTATCAACTAAATTATAATTAATCAAATTCTTCTCAACATTAATTTTCGCTAATCTTGAGACGTCAGAAAAATTAACAGAAGAAGCACCATTAAGTCCACAAACAATTCCTTGTATTCCAGTTCCACATCCTAAATCAAGTATTTTTTTGCCAAAATATATATCAGGATGAGCTGCCAAATATTTCGCAAAATAAAATCCTGAAGTTGTTTCAGGTCGAAAAACTCCTTTCATAACTAAAAAATGCTTCAAAGTAAAATTGGAATTAAGCTTAATATCAACAAAATAATCACTATGCTGATGCTCAATTAATCTTTTATCACAAATCTCTTTTTGCTCTTTTGTTAGTGTCATTGTTTCTCCATACTAAATTTCATACATTGAATCAAATAATTTTAATTAAATTAAAACTAAAACAATAAAAAAGAAGTTCCATCTCCTCGTCCATCCATTAATTTTCTTGTTTTTTGAACAAGTGCTTCCATGTCGTCATAATCAACTTTAGTAAAATGTTTGCAATATAATCTTGTTAAAGCAGTGTAATCAAAACTTTCTACTGTATTAATATCACCAGCAGTATATTCTGCCGCAATATTTGGATTTGAAGCTAATCTATTAAACATAGCAGTTCCTGGAAAAGGAATTGCATGACTTGTAGTTATCTTTTTTATATTCTGATAAGTATCTACAAGATGTTTTGCAAAATCATAAGTTCGATTCGCACTTTCAATTGTATCGCCAGTTAATCCATACATAATAGCCATATGAACATCAACTCCATACTTAGCCAACGATTCAACCGCTCTATTTATCTTAGGAAGATCGTGATTTTTATTAACAGCTTTTAATACATCATAATTTGGAGTCTCAACGCCAATTTGAACTTCTTTTGTATTTAAAGCACGCAATGTTTGTGCACTCTTGTCGTCAATTTGATCAGGACATACATAAAACTTAAATTTAATATGTGATAATCTTTCTGGTCTTGCCTCTAACAATTTTTCAAGATAATTTCCAACGATTGCATCATCTCCAGTTTCCCAAAAAAAATCATAACCGTATTTATCATAAATTAAACCAATTTGTTCCCAAACTAATTCTGGTTTCATTAATGAAAATCTGCTAGGTAAAGAACAAAAATCGCAAGGCCCCATTTTAACAGCTTTAACACATCCTCTAATAGAAGAAATAGGGACTGAGTGGTTTTTATATTTCTCATCATCTCGATCAACGATATCATCTAAATTGAAAATAGTATTTAATACTGCTTTTTTAGCAACTGTTTTAACAGCCTCTCCATTTTGTCCTCTATAAACAAGATTGACAATTTTATTTAAATCAGTTCCAGAAACTAATTCTGGTAAAGCATCTTCTCCATCATTAACAACTGCATAATCTACAAACTTTTTATTTTTAATAATTCGATCAGCAATTGGATGAACATTAGGCCCTCCAATAATTGTTTTAGCACCATATAATTTAGCGGTCTCAAGAACAACTAAAGCATTATCATAATTTGAATACATGCTAGTAGTTCCAACAAAATCAGCATTTTTATCTAACTTACTTAAAACATAATCCAATGTTTTACCGTAGCCATCAATAATTTCAACTTCTACATTATCTCCTAATTTAGTTTTCAAAGATTTTGCTAATACACATAATCCAACTGGATAAAAAACATTTTCTCCAAGTTGTTTTACAGTATACTTTTCCGTCATCGGAGGTCTTATTAATTGTACTTTTACCATTTTATTTCCCCAAGTTAAATCTTCCAACTAATGTTACTGCATCGCTTTCACTTGGTGCAGATTTTCCAGTTCCAGAAAGAAATCTATCATACCATAATTCAAAATGCATTTTTTTTCCTAATGCACCATTTGGCGTATATCGAATATTAACTCTTCCACTAATTGAATTATCTCCGTCGTTGTCTCCATTTGATTTATAATTTGCAACAATACCTGCAACTCCTCTAAAATTATTATTTAGTCTTCCACCTAAAACAATTCCACCATTAATTTCATCTGAAACTTTACTTCCTTCAGTTAAAGTATAATCTAATGAAAAGTCTGCTTCATATTTTTTAGCGCCATCAACTAAAGTTCCAAATAATCCTGTTTTATAATCAGTTCTTCCAGTACCAAGTGCAGGTTTTTCTTTTACATCTCCCGTGTTAAAAACAGGTCCAACATAACTTAATAAACCTAATTTGCCTTCACCAACTTTAACATCAAATCTAGGTCCAACTCCAACTGCAATATCTCCAAGACCTTCACTTTTATCGCCTTCAGATTCAATAGATTTAACAGGAACATTTGCATAAGCAAAAACTCCTTTATCAGTTCCATTCCAATATTTCAAAATAGAATTATTTGCTTTTGTATACGAGATTTTTCCAGTTTGAGTTTCTTTATGAGTTAAACTAACTCTATCATCTAACTGAAAATCTGTAGGCCCTCTAAGACCAGTATAAACACTTTGTGCACTTGCATTTAAAGCAACAGTTAATGCTGCAATTCCGATTATTGATTTTATTTTTGTATTCATTTTAATTTCCTCCTTCAACTAATTTAGATTCACATTTAGATTCTAATTTTGATTTTGCTTTTCGTATTTGGTGTAATTGGTAAACATCGTTAACTAATTCAGGTACATTTAGTAAACCATCAACATTAACTAAAGGCCAAACAACACTTACTGCATATCCTAAAGCTATAGGTAACGCGGAAATATCTAATACTCCTTTCTCTACAAGATTACTTAATTCTCGACTAGCACCATAAGTTAATACAGATGGAATAGTAGCAAATGCTAAACCTTGAAGTCCATATTTAACTAAACTTTTTTCAGTTTCTTCAATATAATCTAAAGATTCTTTAGACTCTTTTTCATAATGATTTGATTTGAATATTGACATTTTATTTACCATCTTTTTCGCCCCTCCTTCGTGATTATTTTCACCACTTGATAGTAACATTAATCCTCCAACTATATAAATCTTCGTGGTAATTCTACACTACCACAGAATAAGCAGCTTTATATATAAGAAACCATGAGTAAATATCATGAATTTAGATATACTTAAGAAAATTGGACTGTCTGACGGAGAAGTTAAGGTATATAATGCCCTTCTTGAAATCGGAGTTACTTCTATTAATAATATACATGAAAAAGTAGGAATAGATAGAAGAAATATCTACGATATCCTAAATAAACTGATTGAAAGAGGATTAGTTTCATATTTTGAAAAAAATAATAAAAGAGTTTTCAAAGTTTCAAATCCTGATAAATTGCTTAGTTATATTGAGGAAAAAAAATCAAGCCTTGACGAAATTAAAAATGAAGTCAATAAAATTATGCCAGCTATGCAACAAGTTTTCAATTCGGAAAAAAAAGAATTATCAGCAGAAATATTCAAAGGACCTGAAGGAATGAAAGCAGTCTGGGACGATTTACTCAACTACGATGCAATCTATTGGATTGGATCAGGAATGTATGTTCCACTAGGATATCCTGCTTTTTGGGATGATTGGAACGCAAGAAGAATGGAAAAAGGTGTCGGAAGCTATCATTTATTTAGAGACGACAAAAGAGAAGCAGTTGCTAGTAGAAAAGGTTTTGATAAAAACAAAATCTCAAATTGGAAATTTCTCCCTCCAGAATTTTCAGGAAACCCAACAGTAACAGTTGCATACGGAGACAAAGTTGCTCAAATGCTTCTAGGAGAACAAATAAGTGTTTTTATTATACAAAGTAAAGAACTTTCGGAGAACTATAAACAGTACCATAAATTCTTGTGGGATAAAATTGCTAAGGAATAATAATAATAATAATAATAATAATAATAATATGTCAATCATAACATTAATCTTAACGATAATATTCTAAAATTAAATTAAAAACCATACATTAGCTTTACATTTCTCACACCCACTGGTCAACCACCGGCGTGAGGTATATAAACCCCAGAAATACTATATATACTAAGCAAAGCTTGAATCAAAGCTTAAATTGAATATTAATTAAACAACGAAAATTAGCCATAAAGGTGAGGTGACCCATGGTAGACTTATCACATAAAAAAATAGAAGATTTATTTTACAGCCAAATAAGAAAAATGACTTTAAAGAACAGAGATTCATTAAGCGTACAATTTGGTGACTCATGGTTTTAACTCAAAAAGTAACTATTCGTAATCGAAGACTAAATAACTTCGATTAATAGTTCATTAGTTAATACTTTATTTTGACTAACCTCGAAATGATTAAGCATCGGACCTCTTGCTATTTGCGCTTATGCTTTAGCTCCCTCTTTCTTAGCAAGAGGTCTAGCTTTTTCTTTTATATTTACATTTAACTCCATTAATAACACATATTTACACTAAAAAAATAATAATTTGCAGCAACAGACCTATGGGCACAAATAACAAATAATATAAATATGTGCCCACATACTCTTATCATGGTCTACCATGAAATAAGAGTAATCCAAGGCAAAAAACAGAATTACTTAGTTTTCAATAGTAGAAAGAATAACAAATGGATCAAAAAAAGTAAATTCATTGGTACAGGAAACATATCTAAAGATAAAATTGAAATACTAAAAAAAGAGTTCCAAATGGAAATAATTAACGCACAGAATTCTGAAAATATTTCAAAAGAACAAATTGAAATAATTGAAAATCTAAAAAAAATATTTAATGAGAAATTTAATTTGCTTAGCAAAGAAGAAGCAAATATTTTAGAAAATACTTTTTTTACTGAACTTACATATAACAGCAACGCTATAGAAGGAAACTCCCTTTCTTTAGAAGACACTAATCTTGTTTTAAATGAGGACATAGTTCCAGAAGGAAAAACACTTCGAGAAATAAATGAAGCAAAAAATCACATTGAAGCAATCAAATTTCTTGAGAATTATTATGGAGATCTAAATGAAGCATTTATTCTAAAAATCCATTCAATTATCTTAAAAAATATTTCTGATCGATATGCTGGCAGATATAGAGAAAACACTGTACGAATCTTTCGAAGTGATGTAACGTTTCCTGAATCAGATAAAATTCCTCAACTAATGGGAAACCTAATTTACTGGTACAAACAAAATAAAAATAAAATGCATCCGTTCGAACTAGCAATTACTTTCTCAATGAAACTTGTTTCAATTCACCCCTTTGTTGATGGAAATGGAAGAGTATCAAGATTAATCATGAATTTCCTTCTAAAAAAGAAACAATACCCTTGGGTAAATATCTACATGAAACAACGCTCAGAATATCTTAAGGCAGTAAGACTCGCAAACGATGAGAAATATCAAGAAATAATTGAATTTTGCATAGAAAGCCTTAAAGAAAACTTAGAAAGTTTTAACATGATTGAGAAATAAAGCTGACTAATTTCGAACCTTCATATCGCACTACTTTTTTAAAAGTATACTGCCAAGTTCGCATTCTAACAATTAGATTCGATTACCATAACGAAATCAGGAACATCTGATTTCTATGGTTTATAGCTCAACGTCGTTTATGCTCACGATAGGAGGCAGTATACTTTTAGAATGTCTTAGAAAAAAAGTAAATACTGATAAACTAAATAAAAAGAAAATAAGAAAAAGATTCAATTATCTTTCTTCATCTTAGGACTTCTATAAGTCATTGTTCTTCCATCGTTTGTCATGAATTTAACAACAGCTGAAGGTAATCTCATGTGACCTAATATTCCAATTTTAGAATGAATTCTGTAAGTAATAACTCTTTCTTCATATGGTTCCATTGTAGGGAAATCCCATAAAATTAAAGTTCCCTTCTTAGGATGTCGAACTATTTTTCTAGGTTTTAATGTACCAAGAGAAAACTCTTGTTCAATTTCAGTAATACCTGGAATCTTATCAAGGATAGCAATATTTTCTACCACATGCCCAGACCTATTTTTAACATTAACAATTACTTTAACTTCAGATGTACCGCCATCTTTTTCTCCAATAACAACTGCGTTTTTGGATACAACAACTGGACTTCTAAATCTTAAATATAAAGCAAGTAAAAGTAAAAGCACAACTAAACAAATCAAACTTGTATAAAAGGGTCTTCTGAAATCAGTAACAATAGATATTGTAAGAGATTCTCCTGGAGATAATGATACAGTATAATCTAAACCATTTGCAGTCTGAATTCCCATTGGATCAGATTTTGTTGCAAGTAATTCTAAAAAGCCTAAATTATAAGTAAACTTTTCTTTATTTTCAACATTACCATAATTTGTTAAAGTAACATTATATCCTTGATACAATAATTTAGTATCTTTACTTACATTTCTAGTAAAAAATAATTGATTTTTTTGTACAGTATAGGATAATCTTTTTTCATATACAGATTTACCGCTATAAATTACATTAACTATTAAATTTTCTTCTTTTGGAACTGTAAGTGGGTCAAGAGTATAAAATAAATTCTTTGAAGTTTCATTATTTGGTTTAATTGAAGTAACAAAAGCATCTTTTACCAAAGAACTTGAAAGAGTAACTGTTAAATTTTTAACATCTAAACCGTTATTATTAACTAATCTAATTACAACAGGCATTCCTATTCTTGGATCAACAACTGAGTCATTTCCAACACTTACAAATGCAGTAATAGCAGGTAAAAAATTTCTATTTGAATTAGATTTAACTAAAATATCTTTTTGCAATGACTTAACATCAGAACTAATAGTAGATTTAATATCAAAACCAACACCATACATTCCACTTCTATCAATATTTGTAGTAGGGTCAACACTTACAACAAAAGTTTTTGTTGCTTTAGCAGGAACTTCTAAAAGGGTTTGATCAGTTCCAATAATCCAACTTGGATCAAGAGTATAAATTATATAACTATCTGTACTATCACCTAAATTAGTAATCGTAAGATTTAACGTTGCAATTTCATCAGTATAAATAGAATCAGAACCATTTGATGATTCAGTTAATTGTACTGTAAAACTTGCGCTTGCAAAACTAGCAAGAAATAATAACATAAATAGATATATCCAACCCTTTGCCATTTTAACCCCTATTAAGTTGTTTCTTGCCTTTAGTATTTAAAAAGGTTTCTTTATGTTAAATATGAAGAAATAAGCATAAATCTAATAGTATACTAAAAAATTAGTATATTAAAAAATAAAAATAAAAAAAATAACAATTATTTCTTAATGGAATTAGAAGTATTTCCTGTCAAAAGCAATTGAACAAAAGACATTACTGCATTTCCTGCATCACCTTTAGGATGAACATCTGACTTGAATGTACTATCAGGATTCATATTCCAATTAGGATGTCCTTCACCATCACGATTTACTATAATATGATTAAAAATACCTGAATTTTTAACTTCAGAATATGCATCCATCGATCTACCCAGATTTTCTTTCATCATAACTTCATCAGTATAGGGATCTTTTCCTTGGAACACACTCCTCAAACAAATCTTCTGCATCATTGTGGCAGATAAGTAACCCTCTAAATCAGATCGATGCATTTCCTCTTTAGATATAGGAGATAAAAAAACCGTTGAAATTTCAACATCCTCAAAATACGGCGAAGCAGATATTGCAGGCACTAAAGCATGATAAGTTTCTAAAATCATTACATCTTTTTTACAATTAACAATAGTTTGCAAATCTAGTGCCTGGGATTTCCCTCTACACTTTCCCATAAAATATGCCGAGCCCTTTTCAAGCATCTTTTGCTCAGACATAAAATCATTTGGATCCTCGCCTTTTCGAAGTCCTTCTGGCCGTGGCGTTTTAATCATTTTCAAAATATTATAATCCACAATTCCTGTTTTCCTATAAAAATTATCTACTGCTGCTAACAAGGGACCTTTTCCAACACAAGAGGGTCCAGATAAAATAATCAAACGAGGTCTTACTATTTCTTCAATTACTGACCACTTATTTCCATACGAAGGACAAGCAATATTTTTTAGTCTTTCCAATTCTTTTTCAACTCCATTTTGACTACCAATAAAATAAAAAGACTCATGCGTATTTTTATCAGCGATATTCAAATCATTATCTTCGCATCCACAACCGCAACCAGCCTCATAATGATCTAAATCTATTCTATATTTTTTAAGTTCATTTTTATTCATTTTGATTCCTCCTAAATCTTATTATCTTGAGTCATAACTAAGCACCACCTTTCGCATATTGCTCTAATACAGTTTCATTCTCTTTCAATATCCCCGCAAACCAAGTAGAATCTGGATTCATACTCAAAGTTATTTTCATATTTTCAACACTATATTTCATCTCTTCAATATTTCCTTCTGCTAAAGCCATTGCAAATCCAATAACTCCCAAATACACTCCCGCTTCAAAATTATATTTGTTTATCTTCAAAGCTTCCATTGCAGAAAAATAAGCAGGAATCATTTTTCCAAGACCATGCTCTGATCTTGCTTTAATTGTATATGCATAATCAGACTTTGGTTCAATTGCAAGACCTTTTGTGCAATAAGAAATTGCTTTTTCTAAAGTATCAGGTTTTCGAGAATAACATTCCGCTAAACAAAAATGAATATCAGAACTACTAGGATATTTTTGCAAACCCTCTTCGAGAGTATTTGTAGCAGCACCTAGATCTCTAAATCCTTCATAAAAAACTTTTGCTTGATAAACAATCCATTCTAAATCACTTTCAAATTCACTCGGCTCTTTTAATCGAGATGCTTCTTCAAAATCATGTTCTGAACAAGATCTATCCATTGAACTTAACAATTTCATTTCCATTGGCACCATATTATTTTCCTCCATTATCGCTATTATTTTGTAATGTTAAATTAGCTTTTTGACGTTCCAATAAGTCGTTAAAATCAACAATCTCATACAAAGTTGCTTTTTCATAATCTCTCCAAACTGAAGAATCATCTCCACCATATTTCTCGTCAGAAATAGTTACATGAGTCACATTCTTTCCTCTAGATTTCAAACTATTTACAATATTTTCAATTGTATTACTATCGCATCTAATCTTAGCAAGAGGCTTTTTAGCTAAATGAATAGAGATCTCGGAAGAATTATTAAAATCAAGTTTAGACAAATCATAATAATAACTCAATATTTCACTATCAACAAAATGAGCATTACCTCCATGATCATCATATATATTTTCAATAACAGAAGCAAATTTACTTAAAACTTCTTTACAATTATCAACAGAATATTCTTTTAACAAAACAACAGGATAAATTTTTTTATATGCTTCAACTAAATTATTTCTTGCATCAATCAATTGCTCACTCATCATTATAATACCTCCGTAATAACATCCACCATATTATTTCACCTCGTATACATCAATACGATCATAATTTCTAAATAACTCAATAGCATCAGTATCATCACCATTTTCCTCTTCGGCACAAGCAATATGCGTTACACGTTTTCCACTTGCAATAAGTTTTTTCAAAACATCCCCAATAGTTTGATATTCTGAATCGGATTTATACAAAAGAACTTTCTCATTAAAAATTACTGAAAACAAAGAATCACTTTTATCACCTAAACAAGGAATTTTATCGACGACATCAAAATTAAAAAAGTATTTAATATTTTCTGGATGTCTAATATAACCTAAACCTTTATCTCTATCTTCATCCTCAAAAATTCTATCTCTTATCCGATCATCAAGTATAAATTCAATTCCAGGATAGGGATGAAAATCTGATTTAGTATATCTTGAACAAAGTTTTTTAACAATGCTATCCACAAATTTAGAATTATCAAAAAATTCAACAGAAGAAGAATTCATTTTGGAAGAACTCCATCTATTTTGTATATCAGAATAGATCTATCAGTATAAGTTTCTTCAGTTCTCTCTATTGTTAATACTTCCTCGCAAAGAAGATAATCAATACTTGTAGTTCGCAATAAATCTCGTACAGTTTTATATGAAGAAGTATTAACTAATAAATTATTTTTAATTCCATCCCATCTCCAAGAGACAAACTCACTTCCTGAATTATGACAACCACTAATAAAACAATCTTCGGTTCTCTTTTCAACACCATCAAATTCACATATTTCAAATAAACTATTGCCACTTCCATAACCATTTTGAAGCAAATTATCTAAAAAAGTATATTTAACTTTTAATTGTTTTAATACACCATTTTTGCCTAATGCCTCAGCATCCCATCTTTTTTCCATAACAATTAGTAGCAATATATACTATTTTAACTTAGTGCATACTTAATGTATTTTGTATACATTTTTAGAAAAGCTTAAATACTAGCAATAACTACACAAACTGTAGACAAAAAGAGAAATACTCAAAAATGAAAAGAAAACTAATACAGCACGGCCTTTCATCCCTTACAGTCTCACTTCCAAGTAAATGGATTAAAGAAAATAATCTCAAAAAAGGTAATGAAATAGATTTAACCATAAATAACAATAATAACATAAATATCTCAACAGAAAAACACTATGAACATAAAAAAATAAGCATAGACGTTTCAAGAGCGCAAGCGATGATAAGAAAATTAATTGGTGCTGCATTTAAATCAGGATATGACGAAATTGAAATTAAATTTGAATCATTTGAAGAACTTAAACTAATCCAAGAAGTTATGAGAGAACAATTCACGGGATTCGAAGTTATTAATCAGTCTAAAAATTTTATTATAATTAAAAATGTAAATCAAACAAATTTTGAAGAATTCAATAATGTTCTACGAAGATTATTCTTCGTATTAAATCAGATTGCAACTGAAACTTATGAAGCATCAGAAAAAAACGATTTTAACTGGCTTAAAAATATCACACTTTTAAAAATTGAATCAGACAAGTATGCAGATTATTGTAGACGAGCAATCAATGTTGGATTCGATTCAGAATTTAAAAAATTAAGTCCACTTTATACAATAATAGAACAACTAGAAAAAACAGTTGATAGATATAAAGATCTATGCGAATATTCATCAACCTACAAAATAAAAAATAATGTGGAAATAATAAATGCCTTAAAAGAACTATCAGAATTCCAAAAACAATTCCAAGAAATATTCTATAAATTTGAAACTAAAAAAATGTCAGATTTCACTAAAAAGAAAGAATTAGTTCAAACAAAAATAAATAATCTATACAACACATCTTCAAAGAAAGATATCAAACTAATATCACTTCTCGACAGAATTCTTAATTTAATCTATGATTTAAATGGACCAATGATGGCAGTATATTTCTAAAATACTTTGATAAAACGCTCAAAAAAGTATTAGATAAACTATACAACTTAAATAATTCTCAAATACGCCCAAAAGATTTAGACATATGTATGTTCCTAAAGTGTTGCTTGTAATGCTCAGAATCTCGATATTCTGCGATATTTTTTATTAATTTTCTTACCATTATTGGCGCAACTGCTTGTCCTAAAGGAATATAAAATTCTTCAGCATCATGTATTTTTTTCTCAATTCCTTTTAAACTTAAATCAGATAAACTACTGGTATTATGAATCATATCTGCAATTTTAACTTGCTTAATAGTATCTCTACTAAACATAAGTCTTGCCTTATATGCTTGAGAAGTTAAATTTCCTTTCTCGTCCAAATACTCAATTCCAAGATTTTTAAACAAAGGCACTAATTTTTCAGAAAATTTACCAGCCGTATTCTCAGATAAAACATAAACTCCATTATATACAAGAGGGCCAAATCGACTTTCAATTTCACGCTTGGTTTTTACTAATTTTGTATCTTCAACAGTGTCGTGTAATAATGCAATAGCTTGAGTTTCAGGATCATCATAACCAGATTCAACTAATATATCTCGAACTGTGAAAGGATGCACAGCATAAGAGACTTGATTTCCACCTTTTCTCTTCTGACCTTCATGATAATACAAACAATATTCTTCAGCTAATTTAACTATGTCTTTAATCATAAAAAAGAGTAATTTAATAGAACTTATAAATATTATTAATAATTATCACTCAATAATAACAATTAACTTTATATACCCTCTAAATTTACATTCCAAGACTTAAAACAAGCAAAATGAATATATACGTAGCACATTCAACAAACTTTGAATATAGAGAAAATCTATATCTGCCAATTAGAAAGAGTGCTCTAAATAATAAACATAACATAATATTACCTCATGAAACTTCAAATGAAGGATTTGATTCAAAAGAATTCATTACAGAAGAATGCGATTTAGTTGTTGGAGAAGTTTCATATCCTTCAACAGGACTAGGAATTGAACTGGGTATTGCAAATATGGCAGAGATACCTATAATTTGTGTATACAAAAAAAACGCCAAAATTTCTTCATCTCTTAAAAATATAACTGACAAATTTCTAGAATACAATAACAATGCAGAATTAATTAGCGGTATTGAAAAAATAATAAACACCTTCAAAAAGAAAATATAATTTTAAGTATTAAAAAACAAAAATACGCAAATATTTAAAGCAATTAAGATTATTTAAAAAAAATGAATACCAACCCAGCACAAACTTCGATAAGCATTGATTCTAAAATAATACAGGGAGGAATGGGCGCAGGAGTTTCAAATTATCGTCTTGCAAATGCAGTTTCACGCGAAGGCCAACTAGGAGTAGTTTCTGGAACTGGACTAGATGGTGTTTTAGCAAGAAGACTTCAAGATGGAGATAAAGATGGTGACATAAGACATGCACTTGAACATTTTCCATTCAGAAATATGGCTAATAGAATTCTAGATAGATATTTTATTCCAGGAGGAAAAAACAGCCATTTCCAGTATAAAAATGTAGGTCTACATAATATACAAGGAAACAGAGAACCTCAAGAAATGTGCATTGCAAGTAATTTCGTAGAAGTTTTCTTAGCAAAAGAAGGCCATAATAATCCAGTAGGAATTAATTATTTAGAAAAAATTCAATTACCCCATATACCATCAATTTATGGTGCAATGTTAGCAGGAGTAGATGCAATAATTATGGGCGCAGGAATACCACTTGAAATTCCAAACGTAATAGATTCTTTATTAAAAAACGAAACTGCAAGTTACCCTATTTGGGTAGTTGGAAATCAACCAACTGATAATTATAGAACTACATTTGATCCTAAACAATTTCAAGAAGATACAAACTCAAAAATTAAACTTTCTAATCCAGCATTCTTTCCTATTATTGCATCTGCAACACTTGCAACAATGCTATATAAAAGAACAAATGGAAATATTTCTGGATTTATAATAGAAGGGCCACTTGCAGGCGGACATAACGCACCACCAAGAGGAAAATTAACATTAACTGAAGACGGACAACCAATATATGGTCCACGAGATGTAGTTGATTTAGATGAAATAAAAAAATTAGGATTACCCTTCTATTTAGCTGGAAATTACGGCAGTCATGATAAATATTTAGAAGCACTTTCTCTTGGAGCAGCAGGAATTCAAGTTGGAACTGCATTTGCATTGTGTGTTGAATCTGGAATTGTTCCAGAAGTAAGACGTGCACTAGTTCAAAAAAGTTTAGAGAATAAAGCAAAAGTATTTACTGACCCGGTTGCATCACCAACAGGATTTCCATTTAAAGTTGCTCAATTAGAAGGAACACTTTCAGAAAAAAGTGTTTATGATGCTCGTGTAAGAAAATGCGACTTAGGTTTTCTTCGAGAATTCTATAGAAAAGAAAATGGAGAAGTCGGATACAGATGTGCAGCAGAAAATATTGAAGCATATATCTCAAAAGGTGGAAAAATTGAAAACACTTTTGGAAGAAAATGCCTATGTAATGCATTAATTGCAAATGTAGGAATGCCTCAAAAAACATCAGAAACTGACGTTGAGAAATGTTTAATTACACTAGGAGATGATTTTGCAGGAATTGGAAAAAGATTTTGTAAAGAAAATAATACTGAATATACTGCAAAAGACGTAATTAAAAATATTCTTGGATAAAACAATAAAGAAAATTATCAATAATTAATTAGAATTGACTAATTAGTTCTATTCCAAACTTCATCAAACAACTTTTTAAAATTAGAAGCGATATCTTTACTAGTCAATAAAAACCCCGTTGGCTCAACATCCCAGCTTATAATTAAAACTTTATCTCCGTACACATTCACACTACTAGGAATTGGTAAATCAGTAAATTTAGATTTAAATTTAGCTTGCTTTCTTTTCACAAATAACTTTTGATAATTTTTAGAAAATAACCCTCTAGTTGAAATATTTTTATAATAATCATTTACATCCATTTTCGCAAAAAAATCATGAACAGTTTTACCAATTAACTCATCATAACTATAAAAGAAAATAAATTCCCCACTAACTTTTTCTTCAAATAATCGTTTATGCGCAGTTCGAAGATTAGATATTCCAATAAAAATTTCTGCATTATGGTTAGAAACAGTTAAGGAATTCGCATTTGAACTTTTAAGTTTCTTCTTAAACTCAGCCAACACGTTTTGTTTTTCATTAAAATCATTCTCTATCTTCTCAACAAGACTATTAATAGATTCAGCACCATTTAATCTATATACCGGACGTAAATTAATTATAGTTTTAGATACCAATCCTTTTTCAATCAATTTCTCAACGGCGATATAAACATTTGACGCACTAATTTTAGTAAACTTAACTAATTCAGTTACAGATAATGCAGAATTTATAACAAGCTGATTGACAATTAATTCTTCTGCTGGGGTTATCCCTAATTTAGTTAAATCCATACTCCTGTAACAGGAGGCATAGTATTTAAATATTCTCTTTTCTTCTTTTTTATCATTCGAGAGTAATCAAAACAACAATTAAAATACAACTCAAGAAGCCAAATAAAAATCAAAATTACAAATATAACAAGAGGTAAAAAAAATGGAAAATATAACAAAAATTTTAGTAGTAGATGATGAATCTCAAATGCCAATATATTTAGATAGTTTAATTGCAAAAAACGCACATATAACTTATACTCACAGCAAAACTATAGATGACGGACTTAGAACAATAGAACAAGAAACATTTCAAGGAATACTAATAAGTCCATATACCCCAAGATCAAGAAGAAATCCTATTAAAAGAAATTTAATTTCTGATTTAGAAAATCTTTTACTTAAAAAAACACAGTGGTTTGAAATACAACATCACTTAAACGACAAAAATAGAGCAAAAGAATACATTCGAAAATGGAAAAAAGGAGAATGGACTCCACCTCTTGGATTTTTAATAGCAGAAAAAGCACGACAACAAAATATTCCAGTTACATTATTCAGCCGAACATATAATGACGTGAATCAAGATTATCAAAGGTGCAAATCGATACATGAAAATCAAAGAATCGAAGCATACCCGACAAACGATGAGCAAAATGGAACGGCAGATGATATATATAAAGAAATTGCTATAAAACCAGCATATTTCAGACTAGTTCGAGATATTTGTGAAATAGAATTCAGCAAAGAAAATCCTGAATTAAAAATAATTAATAGCGGGTGTCATCTCAA
>CAZKZU010000020.1:0-14185 GCA_964557345.1 uncultured Methanosarcinales archaeon | reverse complement strand
CTTCAGTTGTAACTGTCGGTGTTTATAAAGCATCGAGCATTAAAGTGGCTGAAGCGGCTAAAGTTATAGAAAACACGCAGCGTGATATCAATATAGCTTTGATTAATGAATTAAAAATAATTCATAGCGGGTGTCATCTCAACGATGAAAATTATCTTAAAATGGCAAAAGCAATTAAAAAAATGGCGGATAAAAAGTACATTTTTGGAGAAGGAAATGCATTTCAACTTCATGGATTTAGTCAAGGCAGAAGGTTTGATGCACAACCTAATGGAGGCGCAAGTGCTGCATGCGATGAATACATGATATTAATTGGAGAAACACCATTTAGAGAAGGAACATATGGACGGTTTTAAATAAAAAAGATAGCTAAAAAAACTAAAACACAATATCCTTCTTTCCGAATATAGCATCTAATAATTTTTGTTCAGGACTATTTTTAGCGCGTATTTCTTTAACCACGTCTAGAACTCCTAATTTTAATTGATCTACATAAGGAACAACTTTTCCATCTAATGTTTGAGGAATTGGCGAACCACTAAAAGAAATCAATCTATAACTTTTATCAATTAATTGCAAAGTATCAACAACTATATCCACAGTAGAAGGATCAATATTATCAACAGAATACTTTTTTCGTTTAGGATTATCAACAAGATAAACTCTTGGGAAATTCATTTTACCAAACTGATTTTGTCTTCGAGGGGTCATATCCGAATAAGATTTAGCTCTAGTAATAACTGCAGGGTATGAAGATTGATCAAAGGAAGAATCATGAGATCGTAATATATTTCTTTTAAGTACAGATAATTGACTAGTAAAAGAAGAAGAGTCTAAATGCTTAAAAAATAAAACCCGATTTTCAAGAGGAACACAAGAATGATATCTATTATGCTCGGGTGCATGCTCTGAAAAACTTTTTAGTTCAACACGCACAGTTTGTTTTTTACCTTCAACTAAGTGCTCTGCAAAAATATAATTCTGATCTAACTGAGTTCTATTATTAGAATTAGAAATTTCTTGTAAAATTCCTCCAAAAGTCTCAACTAAAGTTCTAATAGCTTGAGTTTTTCCAGAATATGTAACCCCAACAAAAGATATTTTTACAGCTGGGATAAAATAATAATCTTCTATATATTTTGTATTCCCTAAATATTTCTTAAGAGGTCCATAAGCATACTCACTAGTAAATTTAGGCATACTATCCAAAATTCCTGATTTGGCATAATCATTACTCAAGTTAGTCATAAATAAAAGAAAGTTAAATGATTATTAAATGTTTAGCCAAGAAACAAAGCAATAAGAATAAATATAAATGAAAATCAAGAAAATAAATGGGCCCAGTCGGATTCGAACCGACGACATCCGCCTTGTAAGGGCAGCGTTATACCGCTAAACCATAGGCCCGGTATGACTTTAATGAAAAAGCTTCTATTTTTAAACGTTACGATTAGAAAAACCTTCAAAATTTGCTTCATTTGTGTAAAGTATACTGCCAATTCGCCCATCGGGATTTAGTTCGCATTCGCGAACGAATTGTCGCGACGCTCGTTCGTTAACACTCCTCGCTGCTCCATAGATTCATACTCAATATCGGCTCATAGTTAGGCAGTATACTTTTAGCTTCATCTTAAAAGTAATAAGAATATAATAGAAAAACAGTAAAATTTAACAAAAATAATATTATTCTAAGGTATTCTTCTAAGAGCATCAAAAAGATAATTTTTCTTTGGCTTTTCTGGAGTAGATTTAGATATTGGATTAACAATATTTACTTTTTTATTTACGTCAATTTGACCTTCAGGAACTGCATCTTCTGGAGGCATGGTTTTCATAACTTCGTCAGTTTCTTTGTCCAAATCTACTTTTGAGAAATCTTTTACTTCACCAATAATTAACTTATCTTTAATTTTAGCAGCAGCAGCTTGAATTTTTTGTGGATCACCTTGCTTCATCTCCCACATTAATTCAATTCCATCATTTTCAAATCTAGGAACAACAGAAAGTTCAAGACCATTTTTTTGATTTAATATTATATTAGTACCTTGTGCTTTAAGAGTTTCAAATAAAACTGATGCCGAAAAAGAAGAAATTGTAAACATATGGATTAGCTCATCTTCATTAACACTTTTCAAACTATCTTTCTTTTTTGCAATAATTCGAAGATGCCCTGCATTTAAAGCCCGATCAGCAATTTTAGCAACACAAACCTTGTCTGAATAAACAACATTAGGATCCACTGGTTCATGGCTTTCAGGTGCAGAAACTGGTGCTTCGATTTTAGGAGTTGATTTGGAAGGAATCGCGTTGTTAGCATTAATAGCATTAGACGCATTAGGATTATTATTATTAAAAGTATTTTTTATATTAGTATTATTTTTCACATTATTATTAAGAGTATTATTTGTAATATTAGTACTTATATTTATATCAGGAGCATCATTATTCTCGTATTCATCATCTACATCATCATCTTTACCCTTAATTTCATCTTTAAGTTCAACATGTTCTTTTTTCATATCCATAAATTGTTTTTCAAGAGCAGAAATTCTCATACCTTCAGGAAGTTGTCTAACTTCAGCATCAGCAGGAATATTTTTTCGTTGAACTTTTTCCATATTTTCTAAAAACTCAGGATATTTATTCCATTTAGCAGGAACTCTAGCAACATCACCATCATCGTCAACATAATAGAGATAACCTTTCTCTTTCTTGACTTTAACGTCATTTACCTTTTCCGCAACTCTATCTCTATTTTCCATATTTTAACAAACAACTCGAATATAAATATTAATTAATCTAACAAACAAATCACTTCTTTGATACCATATCTTTTAATTTCAATGATAATGCATCAACGTTAATTCCCTTAAATAATTCTTTAAAATTAGGATCGGTTTCAATTTTTTGCTTTACAAGCTCAGGATTATTCAAAATTAAATCTCTAAACTCAGGATTTGAATTAAAAAGCTTAATTATAGTATCTTTTTGCTCTTCTTTTATAGCTAGAAATTTTGCTTCAATTGGATCTTGTTCAACCACTTTTTGCAATGCTAATCCTATATTTTGAGATAAAACTGCTTTAATCTGAGCAACAAAATTATCTTCAACTTCAGCTTTTCCTTCAGCATTAATTGCTTTAACAGCAGGCAATACATGAATCATAAAATGTGTAGATTGTTGACCTGCAACTCCGCCGTTTGCTATAAAAATATCCGCTTTTACTCCAAAAGCATCTTCAATAGCTCTTCCAAGATATTTAGAAGTCTTAAATAAATGCCTAAAAACATCTCTTGGAACCCAAGGAAGTAAAGGATAATGCTCCTTTGGCATAAGAAGAACATGGCCATCTGCAGCAGGATTTATATCCATTACAGCAATAACTTTATCATCCTCGTAAACTTTAGTAGAAGGTATCTCACCAGCAACTATCTTACAAAAAACACACTGCTCTTTTTGCTTAGAAATAATCTCTTGCATAGAAGCTTGCTGTGACTTTTGCGCTGGTTGCGAGGATTGTGAAGATTGGGAATCTGCCATATAGATTCAAATATAGTATAAAGTTTATAAAAATTTGCTTTTAATGACTTAAATGTATATTCATCGCCTATTTATAATCGTACAAAATAATCTAAAAGTATACTGCCTATTATGAGCCAATGTTGCGTATGATTAAAAGGAGCAGCGAGGAGCGAAAGCGACCGAGCGTAGCGACAATATTCAGGCGAATGCCGGCAAAAAGAAGTAGGGCGAATTGGTAGTATACTTTTAATGAAGAACTATGCTTTCAATAAAAAAAGAAATATCTATCTTACAAATACTGCATTACATTTACCATCTATACAAGAACAACTTCCACCACAATCAAGCGAATCTGGTTTACAATACTGAGAACACATTATTCCTTTACAATCAGGAGCGCTATTTTTAGAAACACAAATACTGGAATGACAACAAGTTGCAGAAACACAATCAGAATCTACTACACATTCAGAACCATCGCTATTTGAATTACCAGAAGTATTTGATGATTCAGAAATAGCTGATCCATCAGATACTGTAGAAATTGGAATATTAGAACTACCATTAGTCAAAGCGCCATTATTTCTTAAAATAAAAACTAAAACAATAAAAGAAACTATTATTAATAACAACAATACACTAAAAATCAAATGCTTCTTTGAAATAAAACTCATAATTTCAAGTCCGGATACGCAGCCGTAACCAATTCCTTTTCGCCCAATATTTTTTTATTTAACGGAGCTAAAAATTCACATAAAGAATTCGCCACCCCTTGCTTTAAATCCACAGAGGACAATTTCTTATCAACAAATGCTGTTTCAAGTTCTTCATATGTTTTGAATGTAATTTTTCCACCATATTTTTCAGGTCTATCAATTACAAAGTCCTTACTAGAATCATTAAGTCGCCGGAATATAATATATTTCATAATAGCCATAAGACCATTACCATCAACTACGCCATCAACACAAAATGCTTTATTTACTTTTTTCTTGATTGCATCTTCGCTATCAATAAAATCAATTTTAGAATTAGGCTCACTTGAACTCATCTTTCCACTTTCTCCAAGTCCTGGAATTAAGGGATTCATTAGATGAATTCTTTTTTCATACCCTATTTTAGGTAAAAATTCTCGTGCAAACATAAATATTTTTCTTTGATCAACACCACCAAATTGTGCATCTGCCTTCAAATAAACTTCATCAAGAGATTGTAAAATTGGATAAAGAAGTCCACTCATCTTCGGAGTTTCAACTTGCTTAACAACTTCAGCACCAGCTTTTTGTGTATCTCTTGTAGTACAAATAGCTGAAATTTTGTATACATCAAGCGAATAGTCTTTTGTCAACTGAAAATCTGTTCCAGTAACAAATTCAAGTTTATTTAAAGGAACACCAATCAAAGTCAACATTTCTCTAATAACAAATTCATAATATTCAGTCCGCTTTTCAAGTAACTCCCAGCTTGACTTCATATTATCTAAATAAGCATGCATATTAGCAAACAAAATCTTAACATGACAACCTGCTTTTAAGAAATCTGCAATTTTATACATTGGTACAAAATAGCCTAAATGAGGCATTCCAGTTGGAGCAGTACCCCAATAAATAACAACATCTCGTTCTTTAAGAGTTTCTTTAAGTCTATCTCCATCAACTACTTCTTGAAGATTTTTAACAATCAATTCAAACTTTTGCTCTGCATTCATAAAATAATACAAAGTAAATTAACTTATAAAGGTTTTCAGAGTAAGAGCATCCGAAAAATAATCAACAAGTATACTGCCTGTTTATGAGCCGATATTGCGTATGACTGAATGGAGCAGCGAGGAGCGCATAGAGAGGAGCGTTGCGACCATACTCAGGCGAATGCCGACAAATAGACTATTGGCGAATTGGCAGTATACAAATTAAAATTTATACAGATACATTTACAGATTAAACAAGTAAATATCCACAAATCAGACAATCTTACTTACAATTACACCGCTAACGCTTTTAGGAAAATATCCTTCTTTTACAAACTGATAATTAACAGTAAGACTTGTTTTCAAAAAATCATCATTCATATTAGAATTAACAAGTTTAACATAAATTGTGAAATTTGATCCTGACATGACAACTGTGCTTAAAGCTCCAAGCGTGTCTGAATAAGCAACTCCATCGTAAGAATATTTAATTGTACTCGAAAGTGCTGAAACATTAGAATTTTCAAATGATGCACTAGCAGTGTTCACAGTAAATTTCTTTCCAGCCGTATTTTTCAAATTAACGGTTAAAACAACGTCATTACCAACTTTTTTTGAAGCAAATTCAGTACAACTAAGTCCATCTGTAAATAGACACTTTTCACTAACGTATGAAGCCGAATTCTGATTATATTCACGAGTTGCAAGAACTGATAAAACTACAAGAATTATTAAAAATGCCCATGCATAGTTTAATAAAAACTCAAATGCAGCCTGAGAACGTTTAACGCCAGACATTTTAAATTACAATTCCTCCTAATACAAGTCCAAGGAGAAATAATCCTAAAGAGTAAACAGATAAAGAAACAACAATAAATATTGGCATATACTTAAGCCCACCTTTAATATCTCCTTTTTCAATAATAGACACAATTACTGATGAAAATACTGCAATTGTTCCAACAGTAAAATAACCAAAATATTTAAACATTTCTGGATCAATAGAACTAGGCTTCATATTCGCTAAAAAAGTAGGAACACTAGCACTAACAGCCATCGAGCCACCAATTTTTGAAACGAACTGATAAATGAAATTAACAAGATTATAAGATAACGCAAAAAGAAATGGAGCAATACACAAAGTAATCGCTGAAATAAAAATTATATAACTTAATACTGAAGATACCATTTTTTTCTTTAATTTTCTAGTACTAGTCAACTGTGCAATAATATCATCAATAATTTTGGTAATTCTACCACCAATTTCAAGCTCACTTACAATCAAATTAAGAGTTCTCTTAAGCTCGGGAGAATTATATTTATCATGAAGTTCTGCAAGAGCTTCAGCAACATCGTAACCAGTCATTACTTTTTTTGAAACTAAAGTTATCTCTTCAGCTAAAACTCCGAATTTTGGTTTAATACTATTCCAAAGAGCTGATTCAACATTCATTCCACCTTTAAGATTAGTAGAAACTAAAACTAAAAAGTCAGGAAGATTCTCCTCCATATTAATTATTCTTTTGTAAATTCGTATATCAAGGAAAAAATATCCAATCAAAAAAAAGAAAACCATTAATGAATAACTTATTACTGCAAAAGATACAAAAATAAGTCCTAATTGTGCTAAAGAACTAACTGCGAACGACATTCCATAAGTAAATTCTCTAACTAATGGATTAATGAATAAATAAATAATTGCGAAAGTAAAAACTAAAGATACGTAAAATAAATTTCCAATCAACTCATATGGAGAAGAATAAACTCCTGCACACTCTAAATAACGCTTCAATTTAGGACGAAATCTCTTTGGCGTAAAAGCCTTTCCAAAATCCTCAACAAACGGTATTTGCACCATATTTCACATATAACTTTTTTTATACACACTTTTAATTTTTACACACTGATTTATAATAAAAAAATATACATCAAAAATTAATATTCGGTCTAATTGAATGAAATAAATTAATAAAAAATAACTGCATAATTACTACAACCATCCATAATATTACATAAACAGCATTAGTTATTTGAAACCCTATAATAACTGCAACAACAACAAAAATAGTTAATCCTAATGATGGAACTACTGTAGCCAACATCATATAGAATAATGCAACTGAATTAAGCTTACTCGAATAAGATTCAATTTCATTTAATTGCTCAGAGGTAATTTCCTCGATTATATTTGCAAGAGTTTCTGAAATATCAACACCAATCTTTAAGGAGTTATTAATTTGAAATAAAATTTTTTGAAACGCAGGAGAAGGACTTAAATCCATTGCACGATCAATGGCATCTTCAATTGGCATTCCAAGAGTAACATCATCTACAATTTCCTTGAAATATTTCGAACCTACTCCAAATGTTTTTGAAGCATCAATAAGAGAGTTCAAAAGAGGTTTTCCAGAATTAATTTTAACAAGTAAATACCTTCCAGCAAAAAGAACATCTTTATCAATATCTTTTCTTCGTTTCTTTATCGCTACAAAAGGTGCTTTTAATAAAATAGTAAAGAGATATAAAAAAAGAATTGGGAATACAATGAATATAACAACACTAAATGAGAAAAGATCAGAAAAACCTTTAGCAGCAAAAAACTTCTTTGATACAAAAAGCGCAAGTATAGAAATAGTAATAGAATAAATTAAAGCATTCATTAAACTATTTTTTATAAAATTAACAGGAGAAATTTTGAAATGTGCCATTAACATTTCTTTTTTCAATTGCGGATACCGCCTGTTAATATATCTTATAAAATCCATTTTGTATTCTTTGCCCCATTAATTATTATTGATTATTACTAACTTAAATATTAAAAACCTAATGTTAAAGGAAAAATATAAACTGTATTCAAAACAAATCCACTAAAAATTAGACTTTAATTTTACCAGTATAATATTTTCCCATAATATTTCCAATTTGATGAATATCCCTCAGCTTATTTTCTACAAGCCATTTTAAGATTTTAACTTTGTTAGCTACATCTATTTCAATCTCAGGATTAGTCATTCCTGTATAAAGATTTATTCTATCATAAAATGACTTAGAATCATTTTTTTTAATATACTTATCAGAACGAGGATCATGTTGCATTAAAATATTAACATCTCCATTTTCAAGCAATTCTGCTAATTGAATTGTTCGTCTTGCACCAGTTCTTCTGTTTCTATTTTGTACTAAAAATAATGAAATAGAGGACAACATCATCTTAGGAATTGCTATTGGAGGATTAGTTAGTCTAATAACTGCTTCTTGAGCAGTATTTGCGTGGAAAGTTGCATAAGTACTATGACCAGTATTCATTGCTTCAAGTAAAATTTCAGCCTCTTCTCGTCGTCTTACTTCTCCTACAACTATTCTGTCCGGTCTCATTCTCAGCGAATTCACAAGCAAATTCAACATAGTAACTTCTCCTTTTCCTTCTGCATTACCAAGTCTAGTTTCCATAGGAACCCAATGCAAACTTTTAGGTAAAGTCAATTCTCTAGTATCTTCAATAGAAATTATACGTTGATTAGGAGGGAAAAAATTAGCTACAACATTAAGCATACTTGTCTTACCTGAACCAGTTCCTCCGATAATTAAAATAGATAATTCGTTTTGAATCGCAAGCCATACAACAGCAGCCATTTCATATGAAATTGTATTCGAATTAATGAAATCAACAATAGTCCAAGGATCAGCAGCGAACTTTCTAATTGTAATAGTGTTACCAAAACTAGAAACCGGATTAAGTGTTGCGTTTACTCTGTCTCCAGTTCTAAGATGAGCATCCATAAGTGGAGTTAACATAGTAATTTCTTTGTTAACTTCTCTTCCAATCATAGTTGCATAATGTCTAATTTTTTTCTCAGTTGGAATCATTAAATTTGTTTTAAGCCAACCATGTTTTCTATGATACACCCAAATAGGTTCTTTAGCATTATTTACTACAATTTCTTCCAGTTGAGGATCTTTTAGAAGTATTTCCATATCTCCAAAACCAAGATCTTGTGAAATTACATAATTAATAAGCATCTTAAGAGTTCGCTCATCAATATTGGGAAAATATTTTCTTATAAGAACAGAAATTTCTTTCTTTAAATTATCCATCAACTCATTAGAACCTTCTTCAGAAAGATTATATAAACCAACATTTACATTAGAAATAAATTCTTCTCTAATTTTCTCTAAAATAATTTTAGTAGTATCACTAATGTTTGCAATAGTAGAAATATAATCAGGAACTACATCACTCCCGACAACAATTTTAACATCTATTAAAATATCGTTAAGTTGCAATGAATATTGATCAAGTATTGTTTTCCCCATTTTAACTCTTTTTTACTACTGTGATTAATCTTTGGTACATCCAAATTAAAATCAATCGCTCTATATTAAATATAAAATATTAATTAAATCTATTTCTCGGAAGGATTAAGCATCCTTTGCAAAAAAAGTGCATTCTGATTAGTCGGATCTAATTCCATTGCTTTTTTCACACATATTTTAGCTTGTTCAAAGTCTGATTTTTCAATAAACGCTTTTGCTTGTTCTAACTTCTTTTGTATGATTACATCCATAATACTACTTGATGCTGAATTGACTTTATTATCAAAATCAGGCATTACATTTTGAAGAGCATAATTTTTTTCAACAGCTTTCATTTCATTAAGAGCAATATAGTAAGAACCGTTTTCCAATTTTGACTCAACGTCGTCAAGAGAACTTTCAATATCTTTCATTGTGCCAATACTATTCTCGAATTTATCTGCATTTAATTGAGGTATAAATGACTCATCTGATTTAACAGCACTATTTCTAAGAACATTTTTACCACTACCAGTAAGAAGAGTTTTATCAACTAAATCATTTTGTTTATTTTTCTTAAGCAAAATTTCATTTTTTAAAGTTAAGACCTCACTATCGTTAGGATTCTTATCAAGTAATGAAGAAACTAATTTTTCTGCAGCATAATAATTTTTCTCAAGAAGTTCAATCTTAATTTTTGCAATATTAATCTTTCTAAGAGCATCAACTATTGATTTAGAATTACCAGAACTAGGGACAGTTATTTTAGGACTATTAATATCCTTATTTAATTTATTCGAACCAGCTAAAACTACAGATGATGAAGAAGATGGCAAAGAAGATGACAAAGAAGATGACAAAGAAGATGATGAAGAAGATGATGAAGAAGGAACTATTTTTTTAATATCTACAATTGATTCAAGAGGATTTACGCCTTCTTTGATTAATTCCTTTTGTAAAGAACTAATTTGCAAAGTCAACTCGATTGCACTCTTTCTCTTTAAAATCTCTCTATACAATCCTAATTTTTCTTCCAAATAACCTTTTGGCATTTGCCAATAAATACTTTCTGCTTTATCACATTCAGCAATAGCAGATTTAAAATTTTTAGATACATATAATTGTTCTACATTTTTTAAAATAACATTTATTTGAGCATCATCTTTTGAATACTTTTTATCAGAAAGTTCTTTTTTAAGCCCTTCGAGTCTAATATTTAAATTTAAAATCTTTATGTAAATATCCGTTTTTTTATCTAAAAAATCATCATTTAATGAATTAAAAACTGCCATCAATTGAGTAGAGAGCTCATTTCCAGCTTGAAGATTTTTATTATTAATTTCAACACTAATCTTTGCAATTAATTTTTCTAATAAATCAATTTTCTTTAAATAATCGGTCTTCAAAGAAACAACTTTATCATGTAATAATTTATGCATCTCAGATACAGCTTGAGTTAATTTATTTTTTACATCAACTTTTTCAGCAGGTATTTCTTTTGATAATAATACTAATTCAGAATAAACTTCCATAGCTAAAGATAAATTTCCAGAGAACACATTATTTTTTATAAGATCAAGTTTTTCAGTAATAACGTCTTTAAATGAATGCTTATGATCAGGATTTGAAACAAAAGAACTAAATTTAGAGCTATCCAAAGATACATTAGTAGTATTATTAGCATTAATAGTACCAGCATTAGTTCGAGATTCTATTTCTTTTAAACTACTAGACAAGTCTATTACGCCATTATTATCTTCTTGTCCACTAAGTTCATCATCCAAAAAACTATCTACATTCATTAACTATACTCCCGTTTTTCTCAAATATACATAATATTTATTCCAAAGATCAGTGATTTTTTGTTCCGACAAATTTCTGGATTTAGCTTTCATAAAAAAATGTTCTTTAATTTGCGCTACATTAGCATTGAGATATTTTTGCCAAAGTTCAGCAATTCTTGCTTGAGGAAGTCCTCTTGCATTCGCTTTTTGATAAAAAACCTCTTTATCTTCAAAATATAATTCATCTGATTCCTGCAAAACACTTGCCTTATTTACAGGATTTTTGTTAAAGTAAAGATAAGGTGTTACAAACTTGTATTCAATTCCTAAAACCTCTTCTTCAAGTAAAAAATCCACCCAAGACTGAATAGTATTTAAAGGTACTTTAAGCATTTTTGCAGCTTCTTCAATCGAAATCTTGCCCTTTTCTTTGACTAACGATACTAGTAAATCTACATCGGTTTCAACCGATTCCCCTGCCATGCCTATAAATTACTTTTTTGCCTTTAAAAACCTTAGTTACTATTATAAAATGAGAGCAGGCTTTTTGAATAGAAATATAGCATTAATTTTAAAGTGAATTGAATAGAAAGAAAATAATGAAATGTCAATAGAACAAAAATCAACCAACAAAACCAAATCTACAAATAGCAGGAGCAGCAGAAACATTAAAATCAATTCCCACATATTTAACAGTACTATTCAAATCTAATCTGAACCCTTGATAACTAGATAAATTTGAAATATCACTTACATTATACAAATATTTTAAAGAATCATCTTCAAACTTACAATTTGTTTTATTAAAAAACATGAAATCAACATAAGATCTTTCCATATATGTTGAATTAAAATCAATTAAGCTTGTATTCACCCACACTGGATCAATAAAAGTTTCTATTCCATTAGAAGATGAATTAGTTACATTTTGAAATCGCATTAAAAATTCTGGTGCACGAGAACTTGCATAGTATTTGTGATTTTTAATTGCAGACTTTAATTTTGAAATATCCCACACATTAATTATTTCAGTTTCATTATGAATTTCAATCTCTAAACTACCATGAGAATTAACTAATAAATTCGGATCTCTCATACCAATTATAGGAATTTTCACAACTACTGGCTTTTGAAGATTAGTTATTTGGAATTCTGATGATAAGAAAGTTACATTAAATAAAGATATTACAGTGATCTCCCAAGGACTACTTTGATAAATATAAAGTTCATCATAATCCGGAACTATAGTTAAAGAATCATTAAATCCAAATGCAGTTGTTTCTTCTGCTAAAGTAGATATTGAATCAGATAAATTTATCGACAAATTAGTAACCCATTTGGACAAAGTTTTATTTTCCATTTTAGATGCATTAATAGACCAATTATAAGTATTCATTCCATCGTTATAACTGAAATTACCATTCTTAACTAAAGACCTAAATACATTTTGAAACTCAGACGGCGGAATATAAGTATTATCAACTCCTGTAAAATTAATCATCGCATAAATCGCTGCATAAGAAGATTGTTTTAATGCTATTGGAAGATAATAATTCACAATCTGGCTTTCATACCCTCCTGCAGATTTAGCTTTAAATAACAAATAAGTTTCAGTTCCTTGTACATACTCATTCGATACTGTTGTGTAAATCAACATAAAGAAAATAACTAAAATTATAGCAACGATACTAAATACAATTCCTTTTTTATTTTTCGAAAATACTAGTTGCGATTTTGCCATAGTTACCAGACTTTAACCTCCAGACAATATGGACCGATGACTTCAGAATTATTAATTCCGAAAATAAAACTTCTAGTCGAGGAGATAAACGAGGAATTTACAGGATTTCCATTGAAATTAATATAATTTAAACATTCAGTTTCAACTAAACAAGATCCATTGTAAACAATAACCGAATAACTTCTATAATCAGGAATTATTCCCCTAACTGTCGAATTCATAATATCAGTAAATAATTGTTTATCAGCAGGAGTAGAAGTATTACATAAAAAAGCAAATTCTTCAGCAATCTTAAAATCTTCTCGAATAGTATCATTTGCAAGTAAACCTCTTACAAAAGAATTATCTAATTGAGAAAAAGTAGTAGTTATAATAAAATTACTCAAATCATATGAATAAAAATCTATTTGATTAGACTGAGGATTTGTATAAAAATAAGAGAAAGTAGAAATAACACCAACTACAATAATAGCAAATGCAATTAAAACATCCAGTAAAAAAATCAATCCTTTTTTATTTTTAATTCGCATAACTCACCGTTTTATTCTTGATAATAATAATAATAATAATAATAATAAACAAATAAATAAATAAATAAATTAATTAATAAATAAATTTAAAAAAAGAAAACATTTTCCGATTTTCTTTGTTTCAAAATCAAAATGTAAAATTTTTATTGAAATTTTTCGAATTGATTTTCTTTGTTTCAATTTTAAAATGTAAAATTTTCAATCAAAAAAATTAACCGATGGAAGAGAAAAAAATTTCACAAGAAGAATTATTAAAGTTAAAAAAAGAAAATGAAATTTACGCAGCAGATGCAGAAGAAGAAGCACTAGCACTACAAAAGAAAGTAATTGTTGATGAACCAAACTTAATCCTCGAATTTTTAAAACAAATTTCACCAAACAAAGAAATTTGGAGATTATCTGTTCCTTCATTTTTACTCCAACCAATTTCATTGTTAGAAAAAGTTAGTATTTATGGTACACCAAACAACATGATGAGCAAAATTCACGAAATGAAAGATGGAGATAAAAGAATGGTTGGTGTTTGCAGCTGGTTAATTTCTACATGGAGATCCTTACCAAGATATGGCTTAAATTCAGTAAAACCATATAACCCAATATTAGGTGAACAATTTAATTGTGAATGGGA